>JBHBVA010000164.1:0-11967 GCA_041793355.1 Bacteroidota bacterium
AGCTTATTGCTGGGCGGTGCTTTGCAGCTCACCAATGCCTATGGCGATAGTTTTTTGCAGGATGCTACAGTATTTCCCAAAGGCGGGCTTATTAACGATTTTTCCACAATAATACTTTCCGTTTCGCAAATCTCCGAAACGCTATTTATATTGGCTATCCCTTTCTTTATGAGCCGTTTCGGCATCAAGCGAGTAATGCTTATCAGTATGCTGGCTTGGGTGCTGAGGTTTGCCTTGTTCGGTTTGGCGGGCAACGATGGTTTGGGCTTTACGCTCATCCTCCTTTCGTGCATCGTGTATGGAATGGCGTTCGACTTTTTTAATATTTCGGGAGCTTTGTTCGTAGAGGAAAACACCGATTCGAACATCCGCTCGTCGGCACAAGGCGTGTTTATGCTGATGACCAACGGTGTGGGAGCTGTGCTTGGCAACATCATTGCAGGTTACGTTATTGCCACGTGGTTCGAAAATCCCGAAACGCATATCAAAGACTGGCCGGGCATTTGGTTTACCTTTGCCGCTTATGCTTTGGTGGTGGGTGTGGTGTTTGCCTTTGTTTTCAAATACGATGGAAAAAAGGCTGTTTCTTAGTTTGTAAATCCTTATTTCAATAGAACGGATTAGTTATGACGGATTATTTCTTCGGACTTCACCCCGTGATGCAGGCATTTCTGGCAGGAATGTTCACGTTTTTGTGTACGGTGGTGGGCTCTGCATCGGTATTTTTTGTACGCACGGTCAATCGCAAAGTGCTGGATTCGATGATGGGATTTGCCGCCGGAGTGATGATTGCCGCATCGTTTTGGTCGTTGCTCGCTCCTGCTTTGGAATATGCGGAACCCGCCTACGGAAAACTTAATTGGGTACCTGCTTTGGTTGGTTTTTTGCTGGGAGGCATATTTATCAGAGGTATCGACTACGTGGTGCCACACTTGCACCTCAACCAATCCATCGACCAAGCAGAAGGCATCCGCCTTAAACGAAAGTTGCCCAAGTCTATCCTCCTTTTTTTGGCAATTACCATTCATAACATCCCCGAAGGACTTGCCATTGGCGTAGCTTTTGGAGCGGTGGCATCGGGTCTTGCCAACGTAGAAACTTCCATACTTGGAGCAATTGGCCTGGCAATCGGTATCGGTTTGCAAAACATCCCCGAAGGGTCTGCCCTATCGTTACCTATTCGTGCAGAGGGACAAAGTCGTCGGAAAGCATTTACTTACGGCTCGCTTTCGGCCATCGTGGAACCTGTAGCAGCCGTATTGGGAGCACTGTTTGTAATGTCGATGACGGCAGTATTGCCCTATGCACTTGCTTTTGCCGCAGGGGCAATGATTTTTGTGGTGGTGGAAGAACTTATTCCCGAATCGCAAAGCAACGGCAACACCGATATTGCAACGCTCAGTTTGATGCTGGGTTTTGTGCTGATGATGGTGCTGGATGTTTCGTTGGGGTAAAAATCGGATAATCAATAGCGAGAGTGAGCTTTACAAAGAAGTTCACTCTTTTTTGTTATTACCCGTTGCAGCTATAGAGCCTCTGCTGTCCGCAAAATGAGACCGCCCTCACGGGCTTCAAAATGACAAGTGTAGCTTGTTATTTTTCCAGACTTTGGAGAATGTCGAAAATAATGAAGAGAGTGCCGTATTATGCAATAGTCTCAAAATATCTTTTTCTATCGTTTTAGGGATTTGTATTTTTTGTTGTGAATGGCAAACTTGTTGAATAAAATAGTTTTGAGTACTTTTGCAAACCTTTTTTCCGAAGTGTGTGATGAAGACAAAAATTCAAGATAAATGGAATGCCTTTCTCCGTTGGCGAAACGGAATGAACGAGCGAAAGTTTCTGCTGTTTGTTAGTTTCTTAGTAGGCATCTTCACGGCGTTGGCGGCTTGTTTGCTAAAGCTACTCATTCACGTTATTCAGCACGTGCTAACGCATAATTTGAGTAGCGAACACGAAAACTACTTGTATCTGATATATCCGGTAGTGGGGATTTTTATCGCTGGTATTTTTGTACGATACCTGGTGAAAGACGACATCAGCCACGGTGTAACCAAAATATTGTACGCCATATCGCAACGCAAAAGCCGCATCAAACCGCACAATATGTACTCGTCTGTGGCGGCAAGTTCCATCACCATCGGTTTTGGAGGGTCGGTGGGAGCCGAAGCACCTATCGTGCTTACGGGAGCAGCCATCGGCTCCAATTTGGGGCAGTTTTTCCGAATGGAGCAAAAGCACCTGATGGTGTTGCTCGGTTGTGGTGCCGCCGGAGCCATTGCGGGTATTTTCAAAGCCCCCATTGCAGGCTTGGTATTCGTTATCGAAGTATTGATGCTCGACCTCACTATGGCATCTATCCTTCCGTTGCTAATTTCCTCTGTTACAGCAGCTACCGTGTCTTATTTACTTACGGGCAACACGGCCATGTTCCACTTTGTGCAAAGCGAACCATTTTTGATGCGTCGCATACCGTCGGTGCTGTTGCTGGGCATCAGTTGCGGACTTGTTTCGCTGTACTTCACACGGGCAATGACGATGATGGAAGGCATTTTCGGAAAATTGGGACATTGGAAGCGATTCGCCTTGGGTGGCCTGATACTCAGCGGATTGATATTTATCTTCCCCCCGTTGTATGGCGAAGGATACGAAACCATCAGCCTGTTTTTGAGCGGAAGCGACAATTTCAATAGCGTGCTCAACGGCAGTCTTTTCAGCAAAATAGAAGGAGGCAGATGGGTGTTTATCCTCTTTTTGTTGGGCATTATTTTGTTCAAAGTATTTGCTACCAGTGCCACAAATGGCGGTGGCGGAACGGGGGGAACTTTTGCTCCATCACTCTATTTGGGAGGGGTAACAGGGTTCCTTTTTGCCTACGTGGGCAACCTGCTGGATATTTTGCCATATATGCCGTTAGAAAATTTTGCCCTGATGGGTATGGCGGGAATGATGGCTGGGGTGATGCACGCTCCGCTGACGGGTACGTTCCTCATTGCCGAGCTGACGGGTGGCTACCAACTGTTTTTGCCCTTGATGATTGTTTCTACCGCTTCATACCTCACCATCAGTTTGTTTGAAAAGCATAGCATCTACACAATGCGGTTGGCAAAGAAAGGGGAACTGCTTACACATCAAAAAGACCAGGCAGTGCTGACGTTGCTGAAGTTGAACTCGCTTATCGAAACAAACTTTCAGACAGTGAATTTAAAGATGGATTTGGGTGATGTGGTGAAAGTGATTGCCACGTCGTCACGGAATGCCTTTCCGGTGCTGGACGACGACCGTCATCTGCGAGGCATTGTGCTGATTGATAATATCCGCAACATTATGTTCCGCCCCGAACTGTACGACCGCTTCAAGGTTACACGTTTTATGGTGTCGCCACCGGCAGTGATAAGCGTGAATATGACAATGGAGCAGATTATGCGGCTGTTCGACGACACTAAGGCGTGGAATTTGCCGGTGGTAGATGAGCAGAAGCGGTATTTAGGCTTTCTTTCAAAATCGAGTTTGTTAAATTCTTATCGCCAAGTGTTGATAGATATTGTGGACCAAGGGTAGGGAGGAATCTCCTACCCTTTTCTTTTGCTCCGCAAGCAAGATAGCAATTGCCCATATTTGCTTGCCTGCAAGCTGATGCGTACCAAAAACATCGCTCTGTTTTGTTTCCGATATATTTTCGTAACAAAAAACACAGTTTTGCTTGTACAATACGCTACAAATGTTTACCTTTGAGGTGTTTATCGAAGAACATCATCATTACAATAATTAATAATTGATTACAAAACAATGACAGACTTTCTATCAATTGTAGCCCGCTTTCGCACGGAAGGCACTATCGGCGAGGTGAAGCCATTAGGCACAGGGCTTATCAACGACACCTTTATGGTTACTACCCAAGAAGAAACGGCTCCCGACTACGTTTTGCAATGTATTAACCACGCTATTTTCAAAGACGTAGAACTGTTGCAAAACAATATCGCCGCCGTTACTTCACACATCCGTGCCAAATTAGTAGCAGCCGGCGAAACAGATATCGACCGCAAGGTACTTACCTTTATCCCGCTGAAAGACAACGATAAAACCTATTGGTACGACGCTGAAAAAGACAATTATTGGCGAATAATGGTATTCATCCCCCGTGCCAACACTTTCGAGACGGTAAATGCCGAATATTCATACTACACAGGAAAAGCTTTTGGTAACTTTCAAGCAATGTTGGCAGACCTCCCCACAAAGCTCGGAGAGGTGATTCCCGACTTCCACAATATGGAGTTCCGCCTACGCCAATTGCGTGAAGCTGTAGCTGCCGATGCCGTAGGTCGCGTAAAAGAGGTAACAGACATCTTGGAGGGAATAGAGCAACGTGCCGACGAAATGTGCAAGGCAGAACGTCTGCATCGCGAGGGAAAACTACCCAAGCGAGTATGCCACTGCGACACGAAAGTGAACAATATGCTTTTTGACGAGGATGGCTCCGTGCTGTGTGTTATCGACTTAGACACAGTGATGCCAAGTTTCGTATTTTCAGACTTTGGCGACTTCCTGCGTTCGGGTGCCAACACCGGGTTGGAAGACGACCCCGTATTGGATAATGTAAACTTCAATATCGAGATTTTTGAAGCATTTGCTAAAGGATATTTAGAATCGGCCAAATCGTTTTTGTTGCCTATCGAAATCGAAAACTTACCCTACGCAGCATTGCTGTTCCCTTATATGCAGACGGTGCGTTTCCTCGCCGACTACATCAATGGCGACACATATTATAAAGTGAAATACGCCGATCACAACTTGGTTCGCACCAAAGCACAATGGAAACTCTTCCTCAGTGCCGAATCACAAGTACCTCAAATGAAGGCAATTATAGAAAAATTGGCCTAATTTGTTTGCTACAGAAAGAGCTATCCGAAAACACAAAACGCCCCTAAAAAGGTTAGATGGCCAATCCTCCAACCATTGATGAGCGTTACTCGTTTTTTCGGATAGTTTTTTTTTCGTAAATACACATCCGCATCTGCCCGATAGTGTGCTACGCCTACCCTTTCAAAGAAAAAAAGTTGGCACAAAAGTGTGGGGTTATCCATAGCGAAACGAAAGAAAAAAACTATCTTTGCAGGCATCAAGAGCAAGCAGAATGAACAAAATAGAGAGACCAACAAATGTTGTACATATTTGGCGGCAATGCAAAGCATTGTTCATCTTCCGCTTTTATCCTCGAAAGAACAGCAAAAGTTCTTTGCGAGGATTTTTTTTGCCCCGACAGCATCCTCCCTACAGAGTGTGCGAAAACAAGAAACAACTCACTACATTATTATAAAGCATTGATATAAGGATATGAGCAGAAAAAATTTAGTATCCATCACCGACTACACCAAGCAGGATATACTTCGCATCCTGCGAATGGCAGAAAAGTTCGACCAAAACCCCAATCGTCAGTATCTGCAAGGCAAGGTGTGTGCTACACTGTTTTTTGAACCCTCCACCCGCACCCGGCTGAGTTTCGAAACAGCCATCAACCGTTTGGGCGGAAGGGTAATCGGCTTTTCGGATGCAGCAACTACCAGCTCGTCCAAAGGCGAAACATTGAAAGACACCATAGCAATGGTGAGCAACTACGCCGATTTGATAATTATGCGGCACTACTTAGAAGGAGCCGCCCGTTACGCTTCCGAAGTGGCTACGGTGCCTATCATCAATGCCGGCGATGGAGCAAATCAGCATCCCACCCAAACGATGCTCGACTTGTATTCCATCTACAAAACGCAAGGTACGTTGGAGAACCTCACTTTCACCATCGTAGGCGATTTGAAGTATGGTCGCACGGTGCACTCGCTTATCGTGGGGTTGGCACACTTCAATCCCACTTTCCGATTTGTTGCCCCCGACGAACTCCGCCTGCCCGACACTTACAAACATTTTTGCGACACGCACGGCATACCGTACAGCGAGCATACCGACTTTTCGCCCGATGTTATCAACGAGTGCGACATACTGTATATGACCCGTGTGCAACGCGAGCGTTTTACGGACTTGATGGAATACGAAAAGGTGAAAAACGTGTATATCCTCCGCAGGGAGATGATTGAGCAATCGAAACCCAATATGCGGATATTGCACCCGCTGCCCCGCGTGAACGAAATTCAGCAGGATGTGGACGATAGTCCCAAAGCCTACTATTTTGAGCAGGCAAAAAACGGAATGTTTGCTCGCGAAGCCATCATCTGCGATGTGTTGAATATTGATGTAGAATAACCTCGAAAAAATATTATTGTATGCCGGAAAAAAGAACCGAACTACAAGTGGCTGCCTTGCGTAATGGCACGGCAATAGACCATATCCCTGCCGATGCGGTGTTTAAGGTGGTATCGTTGCTACAACTGCAAACGCTTAAAAACCCTGTTACTATCGGCTATAATCTCGAAAGTAAAAAGATGGGGAGCAAAGGTATCATCAAAATAACGGATAAATATTTTGAGCAAAGCGAGATAAACAAAATCGCCATCATCGCCCCAAAAGCCGTGCTAAACATTATTCACGACTACGAAGTTACCGAAAAACGGCAGTTGGACTTACCCAACCCTATTGTGGATATTGTGAAGTGCCATAATCCCGTGTGCATCACCAACAACGAGCCGATGCCCACACGTTTTGAGGTGGTGAAGCACGAACCCTTGCAGCTCCGTTGCCACTATTGCGAAATGAAGATGAGCAAGGAGCAGGTAGCATTGAAGTAAACGCTACCTCCCGCCACAAACACGAGCAAAGCCAAAACGGAGTTCTCTCTACCGCTTTGGCTTTGTTGCTACGTGTGTTGCCGGCATTTACTTTTTCAGCGTCCGCTTTGCTTCATCCCAAATTTCGTCCATCTCGGCAAGGGACATATCTTTTAAGTTTCGCCCCTGCTTCAAAGTTTTCTCCTCCAAGTAGTTGAATCGGGCAATAAATTTCCGATTGGTTTTTTCCAACGCATTGTCGGGGTTGATGTCGTAGAGGCGAGCTGCATTCACCAGGCTGAACAATAAGTCGCCAAACTCCTCTTCGGCTTTCTCTGCATCCATATTTTCCACCTCTGCTTCAAACTCTTGCAACTCCTCTTTCACCTTTTGCCACACTTGTTGGCGTTGCTCCCAGTCGAACCCCACATTGCGAGCTTTATCCTGAATGCGATACGCCTTGATAAGTGTAGGTAAGCCCTTGGGTACGCCCGACAGCACGGACGTGTTGCCTCCTTTTTCTTTTTGTTTGATTTGTTCCCAATTGGTAAGCACCTCGTTTACACCATTCACTGCCGTATCGCCAAATACGTGCGGATGACGAAACACCAGTTTATCGCTCACCTGCGTACAAACATCAGCCACATCAAACGCTTTTTTTTCTTCCCCTATCTTTGCATAAAATGCCACGTGCAACAGCACGTCGCCCAGCTCCTTGCAAATTTCCGGGTCATCCTCGCTTAGCAAGGCATCATTCAGTTCGTACACCTCTTCCAGCGTATTGCTACGTAAACTTTCGTTGGTTTGCACCCTGTCCCAAGGGCATTTTACTCGCAATTCGTCCAAAATATCCAAAAGTCGCCCGAAAGCCTCCAATTTTTCCTCACGTGTGTGCATATTTTTATTGTTTGCCATTTTTCTACAAAAAGTATTTATCCCAATAAAGTACAATCTATTGATAACAGCTGTAACTTGTTTAGCCGATATTACCAATGACTTCCCTATAACTTTTAGAATGCTTATAACAAAAATAAGCCACTAAATATTAGTGGCTTATCATTCTTAGTTGCGGAGGCTGGACTCGAACCAACGACCTCAAGGTTATGAGCCTTGCGAGCTACCTCTGCTCCACTCCGCGATTTTGTGAGTGCAAAGGTAGATATTTTTTGCGTACGCTCCAAAAAAAATTATACAATAATTCTGCCGAGTATATCCAGTCATTAAAATTCTATATTCGCTATACCAAACTGTGGCAAGCAAATATTCGGACCACCATTCGCAAAATATTGTGCCAAGCGTAGAGCCTCTTTCAGTATTTTTTGTTACTTTTGTCGGCAGAAACAATTACCAGATACTATCTGTTTGATTTGCAGGATTTTGTTATGAGAATTTTAATCATTAATGGTCCAAATTTGAACTTACTTGGTCGTCGAGAGCCGAGCGTGTACGGGACGCTCTCTTTCGAAGATTACTTTGCACAACTGCAAACGCAATTTCCACAGGTAGAATTATCTTATTTTCAATCAAATCACGAAGGTGAACTCATTGATACCCTGCATAATAATGGCTTTTCTACCGATGGAATTATTCTGAATGCCGGGGCTTATACACATACATCTATTGCCCTCCACGATGCAATAAAGGCTATTGAAACACCGGTAATAGAGGTTCACATCTCCAACATTCACGCTCGCGAGGCTTTTCGGCACACATCATATATTTCTCCGGCCTGCAAAGGTTGCATTGTCGGCTTGGGATTAAACGGATATCGATTGGCAGTGGAGCACCTCATTGATAGCAAGCAACCCAATTTATAAACTATTACAAATACATTAAATATCATTTTTTTATGTCTAAGAAAACAAAGATTGTAGCCACCATTTCCGACCTCCGTTGCAGTGTCGAGTTTCTTCGCCCACTTGTTGAGGCCGGAGTGAATGTGGTGCGTATGAATACCGCTCACATGACCAAAGAGGGTATCACTGAGGTGATTAACAACACTCGTGCCGTGAGCAAAGATGTTGCCGTGTTGCTCGACACCAAAGGTCCCGAAGTGCGTACAACTGTTTTGGAAGGAAATCCGGAAGAAAAACGTTCGTTCTCCACTGGCGACAAGGTTGTGTTTATGGCAAATCCTGATGCTCCTACCAACAACGAACTTATCAACGTAAACTACGTGAACTTTGTGAACGACGTGCCTGTGGGTGCTCGCATCTTGTTGGACGACGGTGCTTTGGAATTTGTGGTAGACTCAAAAGAAGGCGACAAATTGTTCACCACTTGCCAAAACAACGGAAAATTGGGAAGCCGTAAGAGCGTGAACGTACCGGGCGTACGCATCGATTTGCCCTCGCTTACCGAAAAAGACCGCAACAACATCTTGCACTCAATACCTCAAAAAATTGAATATATCGCACACTCTTTTGTTCGTAACAAACAGGATATTAAAGAAATACAAGATATTTTGGATGCTCACAACAGCGACATCAAAATTATCGCAAAAATCGAAAACCAAGAAGGTGTGGACAACATCGACGAAATCATCGAGGCTTGCGGCGGTATTATGATTGCTCGTGGCGACTTGGCAATCGAAGTTCCAGCCGAAAAGGTTCCAAGCATCCAACGTATGATTATCAAAAAATGTATCGAAGCTAAAAAGCCTGTGATTGTGGCTACACAAATGCTTCATACTATGATTGAAAACCCACTTCCTACACGTGCCGAAGTAAGCGACATCGCTAACGCAGTGTATTATCGCACGGATGCTGTGATGCTTTCGGGCGAAACAGCCAACGGAAAATACCCTTTGGAAGCCGTACAAACAATGGTTCGCGTGATAAAAGAAGCCGAAGCAACACTTCAATCTACTTACGAGGCCGAAGCTCCTCACTCTAAGGAAGTTTCTACTACCACAGCCTATTTGGCAAAAGCCGCTGTGAAGAGTGTAGAAAAAATTGATACTCAAGCAATTATTACCGACAGCTATACCGGACGCACTGCACGCCACTTGTCGTCGTACCGTGCCTCTGTGCCTGTGTGTGCTATCTGCTACGACGAAACAGTATCTCGTCAATTGGCCCTTAGCTATGGTGTGAATGCTCACTACGAAGGCGAAAACGTGAGCGAAAAAGCTCGTTTGGTAGCCGGTATCAATTACTTCATCAATGCAGGCGTACTCAGCAAAGACACGCAAGCTGCTTATATGAGTGGCACTGTGGGTATTACAGGTGCAGCTCACTGCTTGGAGATTGAAACAGTAGATACACTTATCGAGCGTAGCAGCAAATAAAACAATCACCTCCGTCCCCACACACATCTCAAGTGTGGAGACGGGTACATTTCCACTTCCCAACTCATCGCAAAAGATTTGTTGGGAAGTTTTTTTTGTATAAATATATTTTGTACAAATCCAAATAATGGTTATTTTTGTGCCTGCTTAAACAGCGTATTGCCTCACAGCATACTCTGTGGCTTCTGAAAAGGCGTTAAGCTTGTGCTACTACCCCGCATATCAGTGCTTTTTGATGTGTAAAGACAGGTAACACATAGTGGTCTCCACGCTTATTTTTTTGTTTAATATAAAAACTCAAAGGGGGCTGAGTAAAGTATAAGTGTAAGGGCTTATGATTGGCAAAAATTATTTTGGATTAATTATTTTTCTATTTTTTGTATCATCTGTGCAAGCACAGCAATTGCAAGATGTTACCGGCGGAGACAAAGGCTGGGAGTGGGCATATCAGGCACGTTGGAACAATCCGGACTTTACCTACGTAGAGAAGACCTACCCGGTAAAAGAATCCTACTGGAAGCATCGTGCATATCCCGACTACAAGGTATTCGGAGATACTATCTACAATACGGACGGACGCTTGATAAAAGTGCTTTTCCGTAAAAATGTGTTGGACTCTGAAGTACTTACCAGCTATATGTACGCAGATTTGATAAACAATAATGTGTACGGCATAGAAAGAGAAAAACAGGACATAATAAATGCTGTTAGAAAGCACTTTAAGGTAGCATATCAGCCAAGTAATGCGGAACGCAAAGCCTCTGTACGCTCTAAATTGAGAAGACTGGAAGAAGTGCAACTGCAATTAAAATTGGAATTGGGAAAAATTTCTCCACGCAAGTTCAATCAAGCCAAGCAGGAAATAGCCCGCAAATACTCTTCTGAGGGGGATTATGCTCATCTGTCTTGGGCCGAAAACGAACGTGTAGATGACATCGTGAAGCAGCTTCGGTCCGACTACGGAAAACTCACTTTAGACGGAGCTTGGATACTTAAGAAAGACGATTTGACGTACATCGTACAAATCAACAACAGCCAAAGAACAACGTTTGAGTTTAAATATTCGAAGTCTTCAGAAGGAGGAGTTCAAGAGCTGGTGCGAGTATTGCAAAAAGGTAATGGAGCATTCTCTATACAAGACAATACTTCAAGACTGTAGAATAAAACACAGAAAAAAATATAAACACTCCCCACAGGTCTTTTGGGACCGGTGGGGAATTTTTGTAAAAAGTATGTGGAGAAAAAACTTATTCTCAAAAGTTCGTTTTGAATGAAAGTACTTTTAAGTGAAAGATGACCGATTTATTAGAAGAATACATCCTTAGTCATATTGATGAAGAGGATAGCTTGTTGAAAGAGTTGTACCGCGATGCTCACGTAAACTTGTTGCGTCCGCGTATGTTGTCGGGGCATTTACAGGGAAAAATATTGAAAATGTTCTGCCGGATGATGCAACCCAAGTACATCTTAGAGCTGGGTACATACACCGCCTATGCCACAATGTGTTTGGCTGATGGAGCATCGGAGGATGCTGAAATTCATACCATTGAAGTAAACGACGAGCTGGAGGACTTTATCCGAAAATATCTGCATCGCACCAAATTAAAGGAGAAAATACATCTGCACATAGGCGATGCGGAACAGATAATACCTACTCTGAATTGCGAATTTGATATGGTGTTTATAGATGCTAACAAACGTGATTATATTGCCTATTACAATATGGTGTTTCCCAAAGTGCGGAAAGGTGGACTCATCATTGCCGATAATACCCTTTGGAGCGGAAAGGTATTAGAAACTCCACACTACACAGATAAACAGACTATTGGTATTCAACAATTTAATGATATGATATCAAAAGATAAGCGTGTAGAAAAAGTGATTCTGCCTATTCGAGATGGCTTGACAATGATTTGGAAGAAGTGAGCAAGCAGACATTAATTTTGCTACCTTTGCATCACAAAG
>JBHBVA010000165.1:0-9194 GCA_041793355.1 Bacteroidota bacterium
AAACCATTGATAAATAGGATGTTCCCCTTTCGGGGGAGCATCCTGTTTCTTTTTGAGGGCAAGCCACCTTTGGTATCTGGCTGAAAATCTGTTATCTTTGTGTTTGATGCCGACAAGAAAGAAGTATGCAGAGCAAAGATAACACTCCTATTCGTTTGGATGTCCGACGCATTGTGCAGGACAAAGCCCCCGATGTTTATCGGCGGATTCCGGGCTTTGTGTTCAATTGGCTGGAACGAAAAATACATCAGCAGGAGCTGAACGAAATATTCCGGCTGAATGCCGACAAGATGGGAGTGGATTTTGTAAGCGGAGCACTCAACTATCTGAATGTGAGAGCAGAGGCGGTGGGACTGGACAATCTGCCTACAAACCAACGATTTGTTTTTGCCTGCAATCATCCCTTGGGCGGATTAGACGGACTGTGCTTGTCGCTACTGTTGGGCAAACGTTACGAGGGGCAAATCAGCTTTTTGGTGAACGACCTTTTGTATCACATCCCCCATTTGAGAAATATCTTTATCCCCGTAAACAAATACGGTATGCAGAGTCGCCAAACGCACAAAATGATAGATGATGCTTTCCGTTCGCAGAGGCAGGTTATCACTTTCCCGGCAGGGCTTTGTTCGCGAAGGATAAACGGCAAGGTGCAGGATTTGGCTTGGGGCAAGATGTTTGTGCAAAAGGCGGTGGAGCATCAGCGAGATGTGGTACCCATTCATTTCGAGGGCGAAAATTCATGCTTTTTCTACCGCTTGGCAAACCTGCGGAAGTGGTTGGGCATCGGGTTCAACTTCGAGATGCTGTACCTGCCCGATGAGATGTTTCGCAACAGCAATCGGACGTTTCGGGTACACTTTGGCAAGCCCATTTCGTGGGAACAATTCCATCCCGCCAAAACGTGGACAGAGTGGGCAACAGAGGTGCGAAAAGCCTCTTATGCCTTGCAACAAGGCAAATAAAATATCTTATACATCAAACAGAATAAAAACAGACACTAAGCAAATATGCAGCAGATTATAGCCCCTGTGGCAAAGGAACTGATAAAAAGTGAGCTAACCCCCGAACGCTTGATGCGACGCACCAACAGGGCTCACAACGAGATATACATCATCACGGCACACAATGCTCCCAATACGATGCGGGAGATAGGGCGGCTTCGCGAAATCGCTTTTCGCCACTACGGTGGTGGTACGGGTTTGGAAGTGGATATCGATGCCTTTGATACGATGGAAAACCCTTATCGTCAGCTGATTGTGTGGAGTCCGCAGACAGAGGAAATTTTGGGTGGCTATCGTTTTTTGTGTGGTTCGGATGTGCAGTTCGACAAGCTGGGAAAGCCCATCTTAGCAACGTCGCATCTGTTCGACTTCTCGCGGAAGTTTGTCCGCGACTATTTGCCCTATACTGTAGAGCTGGGGCGGTCGTTCGTGGCGTTGGACTATCAGGCCTCGTTGTCGGGAGCCAAAGGCATCTACACGCTGGATAACTTGTGGGATGGCTTGGGTGCTTTGTCGGTGGTGGACCCCAATATTCGTTACTTTTTTGGTAAGGTAACAATGTACAGCACCTACAACGTGCAGGCACGCAATATGATACTCTACTTTTTGAACAAATATTTTGAGGATTCCGATTTGCTGGTGTATCCCATTCACGCTTTGCAAACGCACACCGATATGGAACAGATGCAACGCCTTTTTGGCGGAGGGTCGATGCGTGCCGACTATCGGATACTCAACAACGAGGTGCGGAAATTGGGAATGAACATTCCGCCTTTAGTGAACGCTTATATGAGCCTTTCGCCACAGATGCGAGTGTTTGGCACAGCCATCAATCGCGAGTTTGGCAACGTGGAAGAAACGGGCATCCTTATTGCCATCCACCAAATTTTAGAAGATAAACGCATCCGCTATATAGAATCGTTTCTGAACGAAAATCCTTCGGCAATGCTCCTTTACAAACTTCGCGAGCTGATAAGTTGGCGGAGAGAGTAGCTTTTGATACTTAACAATTTATCTTTTAGGGAAAAAGACTCTATCTTTCCGCAATATGCAATGTGTGGCAAGCTACCAGAGCAGCCGTTTCGGTGCGTAAGCGGCTTTGCCCCAAACTGATGGGGCTAAAACCGTTGCGGAGGGCAAGTTCTACTTCGGCTTCGCTGAAATCCCCTTCGGGACCGATGAGGATAAGCACGTCTTGCAACGAGGGAATGTTTGCCAGAGCTGTTTTTTCGCCATTGTGGCAATGTGCTATCAGCTTCTGCGAGGCCGTGGCCTGCTCCACCAAACGTTTGAAAGGAATCATTTCGTTCAAGCGGGGGAGTAGTGCTTTTTGCGACTGCTTCATGGCCGATATTAAAATCTTTTCGAGGCGGGCAGGCTTCACCTCCTTGCGTTCGGAATGCTCGCAGAGGATGGGTGTTACTTGGTCGATGCCTATTTCCGTCGCTTTTTCGAGAAACCACTCTATGCGGTCGATGTTTTTTTGTGGGAGCAAAAGCAATATGAATATTGGGTTGCCAATGTTTGGGACAAGCGTATTTGCGTTGCACCTTCACGCCGGTATGTTTGGGATGTGGCAAGGTGATGCACGCTTCCACAAAAGTGCCTTTGCCATCGGTGATGAGTATCTCGTCGCCTGCTCGCTTGCGAAGCACACGTGAGCAGTGGGCCGACTCTTCTTCCGGCAATTGGTTGGTAATGAGTATGTCGGGTGCGTAAAAAATGGTTCTTTCCATAATGGGATTTGCTTAGTCTTGTTGCGAATGCGGATTGTTGGGAGGCAACTGTGCCAGTTGGTCGCGTAGCTGCGATGCACGTTCGTAGTCCTCTGCCTCCAAAGCCTCGTTGAGCTTGCGTTGTAGTTGCTCGGCAAGGGTTTCGGGGATGTCGTCTTCATCTTCCACCATCACCATCGCCATTTTTTGAGCAATTTCTTCTCGCACAAAAATAGGAGCCTTCAGCCGTAGGGCAATGGCAACGGCATCGGAGGTGCGAGCATCTATTTCGAACACGTTGCCAAACTGCTCCACCCGTAGCAGAGCGTAAAATACCCCCTCGTGATAACGATGCACAAAAACCTCATGTAGGCGAATGTTGAGCTGAGTAAACAGCGAGCGAAACAAATCGTGTGGCAGGGGACGTGCCGGCGATATACCTTGCATCTCAAATGCAATGGCTTGTGCTTCCGGCGTGCCGATGATGACAACCAGCGTGCGGTTGCCTGCTACCTCTTCCAGCATTAGCCCGTAAGTGCCTTTGTCCGTGTGGCTTGGCAATAGCCCTTTTACCTCTACTTCTATTTTGTGAGCAAACATAATGGCTGTATGAAAAAAAACGAAAGAAAAAAACATCACCCCTCCGTCAGGATGAAAAAATGAAAGTAAGCAATGGTGCAACGATGTTTTTTTGCTATCCCATTGCTTACCAATGTGTTGCCTGCTTATCGGTGCGGTATGCCGTTAGTGTGCCGACTCAAACTGCTTGAGGAAGCGGACATCGTTTTCGGAGAACATCCGAAGGTCTTTCACCCGATATTTTAGGTTTGTGATGCGTTCCACGCCCATACCCAAAGCGTAGCCGGTGTATTTTTTGCTGTCTATGCCGCAATTTTCCAAAACATTGGGGTCCACCATACCGCAGCCCAAAATTTCCACCCAACCCGTATGTTTGCAGAAGTTGCAACCCTCGCCACCGCAGATGTTGCACGAAATATCCATTTCGGCACTGGGTTCGGTAAAGGGGAAGTACGATGGACGAAGACGGATTTTGGTATCGGATCCAAACATCTCTTTGGCAAAAAATAGTAGTGCTTGCTTCAAATCGGCAAACGACACATTTTCAGCAATATACAAGGCTTCCACTTGGTGGAAAAAGCAGTGTGCCCGATACGAAATAGCCTCGTTGCGATACACTCGGCCGGGGCAAATAATGCGGATAGGCGGTTGCTGCTTCTCCATTACGCGAGCCTGCACCGACGAGGTGTGGGTGCGTAATACCACTTGGGGGTCGTGAGCAATAAAAAAAGTGTCTTGCATATCGCGTGCCGGATGGTCCTCCGCAAAGTTGAGGGCCGAAAACACGTGCCAATCGTCCTCTACCTCAGGCCCTTCCACAATAGAGAACCCCAAGCGACGGAAGATGTCGCAAATCTCCTTTTTTACCAACGAAAGCGGATGGCGAGTGCCCAGCGGAGTGGGGTAGGCGGTGCGGGTGAGGTCGATGCTTTCGTCGCCTTCACCTTTGGCTTCAAACTCCTCTTTCAACTGATTGATGTGGTTTTGAGCTTTCTCTTTCAGCTGATTGAGCAACATCCCCACTTCACGTTTCTGCTCGGCGGCTACGTTGCGAAAATCGTTCATTAAGGCGGCTACTTCACCTTTTTTGCTTAGATATTTGATGCGTAAAGCCTCGATTTCGTCAGCTTTTTCTACCTTCAGAGCCTCAATTTCGGCAAGCAATGTATGTATTTTGTCAATCATTTTGTGATGATTATGTTTATCAATCTGTTTCGTATTCAAAATTTCGCAGGCACAAAAATACACTTTCTTTTTCAAACGGATAGGCTTTTGGCGGAGCGAATTTCCACATTCCGCTCCACCTTGCAATTATACTGCCTGTTCGATAGCCGTTCGGATGGCTTGCAGGGCTTGCTTGTTGGCTGAGCGGTGAGTTATTACCTCCAGCAGCGTCGCCTGCTCACCTCCCCGATGCAAAAAGCGTAAGGCATCGGGCAAATCTTCCGCCTGCTCCACCTTGCAGTAGTGTAACCCTGCAGCCGTAGCCCATTGTTCAGCTTGTGTGCCGTGTTCGGCGGAAAAGTAGGGGGCAAGGGCAGGACTGCTGTTCATCTGCGGCAACTGATGAAAAATGTCGCCGCCACCGTTGTTGAACAACACGATGCGAAGATTGGCAAGACGGGGCAAATTCCACAAAGCACCCACTGAATAGAAGAAGCTGAGGTCGCCAATGGCAAGATATGTGGTTTGTGGTGCCACCAACGCAAAGCCGATGGCGGCAGGCAGCGAACTTTCGATGCCGTTCGTACCCCTACAACAATAGGTGGTGATACCCTTTTGCAACGGAAAATATTGGGCGTTCCGCACGGCAGAACTATTTGCCAAATGCAAGGCACAGCCGGCAGGCAGTGTCGCCATCAGTTGCTCCATTGCCCAAAGGTCGGAAAACGGCAGTTCGGGCTTTGTGTGTGCCACCTTTGCCGACAGGCGTTGCCACACTTGGGCAAAGTGCTGTGCATCGTTATCAGCAGTTGGTTCGGCTTGTGCCAATTCGTGCAGAAAGTTCACAGGCTCTGCTTCTACCACGTGGGTAAGGCATTGGAACAAATCCACCACCTCTGCCGATAGCGAAACGTGCCAGTGTAAGGCGGGGCGGTGCTTCCGCAAATATTGTTTCAACCGTTTCGAAACGATGTGTCCCCCAAAGGTGATAAGCAATTCGGGTGCAGGCAAAGCCCCGTCGGCAACAGCCGGCAGTTGGTCGAAATTGCCTATTACCTCGCCGCACTGCACGTTGGCAAGATGTTCGGCAAGCACCACGCAATGCCCTTGCTTTGCCAGCAAGGCAAGCAGACGGTCGGTTTCGGCATCGGGGAACGACTGCCCCACCACTATCATTTTGTGCGATGCGGATTGCCACATTTGGCGAAAAGGCAGTGTGTCCAAACCCTGCCCTTTGCTGCACGCAAGCTCTATCTTACGCACTTGCGGAAGGGTAGGGGCGGTGAAGTCGAACAGCGGTTCGCTGATAGGCACGTTGATGTGTACGGGAGCAGGTTCGCCGTGTGTACACGCCAGCAAAGCCTCGTTGAGCAGTCGGTTGGCAAACCATCGGTCGGCATCGGTATGTATTTCGGGTATGTTTACGCTCTTTTTCACAATATGCTGCAGTGCCGATGGTTGCGGAATGGTTTGTCCGTCCATCTGTCCAATCCATTCGGGCGAGCGGTCGGCCGAAATCACTATCAGTGGCAAGTGCAGGTAAAAAGCCTCCGCTACCGCAGGAGCATAGTTGAGCAGTGCCGTACCCGACGTGCAGCACACCACCACCGGACGGCGTGTGTGCAGAATGATGCCGATGGCAACAAAGGCAGCGTTGCGTTCGTCCACCACCACGTGTGCCTCAAAGTGCGGATGCTGAGTAAGGTTGTGTACCAGCGGGGCATTCCGCGAGCCGGGCGACACCACTACGTGTTTCACGCCGTGTGCTTGCAGCAGGGCAATTGCTTCGCCAACGTTTTGCTTGGTTGAATACATCTTGTTTTGCTTCTGTATTTTGCGGATGCGAATATACTACTTTTTGTACAAACTACTCTATCCGAGCCTGCCGGCACGCCGTTACAAAAGGCACGCAGCAAGGTGAGACCGCCCTCACGGGCTTCAAAATAACAAGTGCTTATTTCGCCGTATATTACAAATGTAGGAGCGTATCGTAATACGCCCCTACAAGTAATCCGGGTTAATAGGCGGAAGTGTTTAAAACAGATAAGCCAGCGATACCCCTAAGGTGTTGTCGTTATACTTGCGGTTGTACGAGCTGTGCCCCGAATGGATACCAACCTCGTAGTAGCATTTCAGACGAACCTTGTAGTACTGCAAGCTCATTCCCAGCGTTGGGCCGGTGTCTAACTTGTTGAACGGTTTGTTTTTGGCTTCCGGTGCGGAAAACAGGTCGATACCCTTCCCGAATCGCTGTCCAAAAGCATCTACACCGGTATATTCGCCACTACCGGATACTCCGATATTCAGAAACCAGCCTGCATAGGGTGTAAAAGTGGTATTTTCGCCTATCTTTATTTTGTACCCTACAGATAGGGGGATGTTCAGATAGTCGGTATGCACAGTTTCCACTTCCGACATCCTTTCGAGGCTAATTGTATTGTTTATCTCTTTTTTATCTCTCGTTCCGCTCCGAGTTTCGTAGGATGCTCCGGCTTCCACCACTACGTCGTTTTTGAAAGTATAGTTCACTACTCCTCCTGCTTTGAAGCCGTTGCGAGCCCTTTGGTCAAGCAAGTTTGTACGGAACTTGTTGCTTGTGTACCCAATTTCTATACCGTATTTCCAGCCTTGGCTGTAAGCCGATACTCCGCAGAGAAGTAAGGCTGACAATAATAATTTTTTCATTGCTTTGTTACCTTGATAAATTAAATTGTTTAGTCTGATTTTTGTTGTATATCAAGGGGATAACTAACAATTGTGTATGGCTATCCCCTTCTACATTACAGCTTTCAAGAGAACGTGCATGAGTAGGTACCGTGAAGCGTCTCGTTAAAACATATAAGCCACCGAAGCCCCTAAGGTATTGTCGTTTAGGCGACGATTATAGCCACCGTGTGCAGTATTTATACCAAGCTCGTAGTAGCATTTCAGACGCACCTTGTGGTATTGCAGGTTCACACCAAGTGTTGGGCCTGTGTCAATTCTGTTCCAAGATTTGCTATCGCCTTTATTGGGTTGCGAAAAGAAGTCACCTATTCTATCTCTGGAAAGTGCACCGTTGTAGTTTTCCACATGCTCTCCATGTGCATCAACACCGATGTTTACAAACCATCCTACTTGTGGTGTAACGGTCAGTTTTTCGCCTATCTTCATTTTATATCCGGCAGATAAAGGAATGTTTAAATAGCTTGTCTCCGTAACTTCTACTTCCGACATCCATTCAAGTATGGTTATGCCATCTCTGCTTTTCTTGTCCAAAGTTCCATTTCTGGTATCAAAAGCTATCCCGGCTTCCACCACCACGTCGTTTTTGAAAGTATAGTTCACTATCCCTCCAATTTTGAAGCCGTTGCGAGCTCTTTGGTCAAGCAAATCCGTACGGAACTTGTTACTTGTGTACCCCACTTCTATACCGTACTTCCAGCCTTGACTGTAAGCCGATACCCCGCAGAGAAGTAGAGCAATGATAAGGAATTTTTTCATACTAATTGAATTGCTGTTGTATTAGTATAGTGTCTTACCAACTTCGAATGGAATAGTCCAATATACACCGTTGGACTCGTGTTCCACCCAATCATTCCCTCTTTTATTGTTTGTGGAGAATACAAATGGTCTGTCGTAAACATTCCGATAGATTAAGTCATCACTACTACCATATGGTAATCTAGCCTTAAAGCCAAAACTTTTTGCACCGATGTTAACAGATAGTTCAGGATCCCAATACTTGCCTCCGCCTTGGTCTTCTTCATGTATCATAAATGCTACATTATTCTCATTAGGTTGCCAATCAGATGATAGAACCGCCGATTTCATTATAGCCCAACGTCTTTTGCGTATATCTCTTCTCGAACGCGAAACTTTCACGACTGTAATTCGTGGATTAGTAGAAGTTAATTGCTCTATGGATTCGATTACCATATGTTCGATTGCCCCCATTTGGATAACGAACTCAGAACCACCGTTCCATATCTTGTCGTACTGTTTTTCAGACATAAACCGTCCTAAATATACGGTATATACAGGCTCTCCGACAGACTTAGTGGATATGGAGGGTTTATTTGCCTTTGTGTTCACACTCGCTTCAGAGAGGAAAAGGACATTGTTTTTAGTGTATTGTTTTTGAGAAAAATTGGGAAGTTCCTCATAAGCAATATCACTATTGTTGACAATCCATACAGGGTTTTTCTCCATATACTCCTCGTTGACAATGATTGTGTCTATTTTATCCCCGTTCTTTCTATAGGCATAGTTCCATTCTTGGTCTTCGTTTTCAGGAGCATAAGTGATAACAGGCAACGTTTCTCCGTCCCAGTCTTCAGAGTATGGCCAATAGATTTGAACATCAGATTCTGCAAGCAAGTCTAAATTCACAGCATCAGCATCGGCCGATCTTGTGGATGAAGAATAATCTTTTATCAATGCTCCAAGCAGAGAAATACTTCCGCTTCTTGTTGTAACCTTGTTGCTTTTACCCAGTATCTCTTGGAAGTAATAGGATTCTTCCAGTCCATTGTACATAGCGTTGTTTACAGCATTGTGAACCTCTTGGCAGACATCTTTGTTTATTGAGATATTGGAAAGCATTGATGCAATAGCCGATAAATCAGTCCTCTCCTCAAGAGGCTTGGTATTAGCCGTTTCTTCCACAAGTTGATCACTTTGCGACATAAAAGATGGGTTTTCTTTGTCACAGCTTCCAAACATAATTGCAATAGCTAAAAAGCCTAAATGTAAC
>JBHBVA010000166.1:0-4652 GCA_041793355.1 Bacteroidota bacterium
ATTGGTATTCAACAATTTAATGATATGATATCAAAAGATAAGCGTGTAGAAAAAGTGATTCTGCCTATTCGAGATGGCTTGACAATGATTTGGAAGAAGTGAGCAAGCAGACATTAATTTTGCTACCTTTGCATCACAAAGAAAATAAAAGTAAGAATGGAAACAACAAGACAACAGAAAATAAACCGCTTTTTGCAAAAAGAGCTTAGCGATATTTTTTTGCAGGATGCTCGTCATCTGCCCGGTGTCATCATCACCGTCAGCAACGTGCGGGTAACACCCGATTTGGGGCTGGCAAAGGTTTACCTCAGCTTCTTTCCGGTGACAAAAGGCGAAGAATTGCTTGCCGCCATCAAGGCAAACACGAAAGCTGTTCGTTACGAGCTGGGCAGACGCATCGGCAAGCAGATGCGTATTGTGCCTGAATTGGCATTTTACTTGGACGACTCGCTCGATTACGTAGAAAAAATTGACAATCTGCTAAAGCAATAGGCATTGAAATTCCCTTTCTACATAGGCAGGCGTTATTTGTTCTCGAAAAAGTCGCATAACGCCATCAACATCATCTCTTTCATCTCGGTGTGCGGAATTGCCGTAGCCACTATGGCATTGGTCTGTACGCTGTCTGTGTTCAATGGTTTTGAAAATTTGGTGTCGCAAATGTTCAGCGTTTTCGACCCCGACCTCAAAGTGCAGCCTGCCACAGGTAAAGTATTTGATGTGTCCGATGCCACAGTGCAGAAAGCGGTAAGCCTGCCGGAGGTGGAAGTTGCGGTGCAAACCTTGGAAGAAAATGCACTGTTGAAGTATGGAGAAAAGCAGTCGCCTGTGCTGGTACGAGGTGTTTCCGACAACTTTCGGCAAGCTGTGGATGTGAGCCGGCTGTTGGTGGTGGGAGGCTTCGATTTTAAGCAGGGCGATTTGGATTATGCCGCCTTGGCATTAGGGTTAGCATCTCGTTTAGATGCTCGCACAGAGTATATTACTCCTATCGAGTTATTTTCCCCTATACGAGCGGCCAAAGTAAACTTGGCAAATCCATCTACGGCCTTTGTACAACGAACTTTATTCCCTTGCGGAGTATTCACGCAGAACGACAGCAAACTGGAAGAGAGCCTTTTGCTTGTTTCGATGGACGTGGCACGGGATATGTTCCGTTACGATGAAGGGACAGTATCGTCGTTGGACATAAAGTTGCGAAAGGGGGCGGATGCCGAGCAAACAAAACATAAAATACAGAGTCTGCTGGGCGAACGGTACGAAGTCAAAAATCGCTTTGAGCAGCAAGCCGACACTTTCAAGATGGTACAGGTGGAAAAATGGGTAACATTTTTCATCCTTACCTTTGTGGCTATCATCGCCATTTTCAACGTTATAGGTTCGCTCACGATGCTTATTATCGAGAAAGAAAGAGATATTGCTACCTTGCAAAGCTTGGGAGCCAACAACAAGGTTATTGCCTCTGTGTTTATGATAGAAGGATGGCTTATTTCGCTGATAGGTGCCACAACAGGAATTGTTATGGGGCTGATACTCTGCGTATTGCAAGAATCTTTTGGCTTTCTGAAATTGAACGCAGGCGGTGCCGCCTACTTGGTGGATGCCTATCCCGTAGAGGTGCGATGGCCAGACCTTGCAGTAATATTTTTCAGTGTAATATTCATCGGTTTTTTAGCAGTGCTTTTACCCGCCAACAATCTTCGAAAAAAACTCAAATCCTCTTAACAAGCACGGAACATACTGAAAATAAAATCATCAATCCAGATTCCACAGTGAAAGAAAGTTGTACTTTAACCTAAAAAAAATCCTACTGCATAGCAGTAGAAAATATTCAGATATAAAAGCTAAATTACTCTTTATAAATCAGGCAATTACCCCCTGAAATAAAATGGTATTTTTACAGCAAATGTTGGACAAATTTGACTTTAAACAAGCTATCGAATCGCAAAAAATCCCTACTGCGTATTTGAGATTATGCAATAGTCTCCAACTGTGAAAGTCACCACAAAGCGGCAAGAGAAGAAAGAAAACACAAACCCTATAAAACAAAAAAAGATTTTCCCGCAAACGAAGCGAGTAAATCCCCATCCTAACTTTTTGAACTTATTTCTATATCTGCTTTTTGTGATAGAGTTTGATTCTACTTTCCCTCTCCTGTAAGGGTACGTAGCTTGCTACTCACCTGCTGGCACATAAAACCATTGCCCATCAAGCGGTAACGTTCAAACTGATAACGCAAATTTGCAATAGCAATAAGCTCTTTGCTTTGTGTTTTCATAAAAACGTGTATTTAAAATGTAAAAACTTCTCAATGCTGTGCTCGCTTGCACCAACTTACTTGAGGCACTGCTCTCCTCTCGGATGAAATGCGGTGCAAAGGTAGTGTATTAAAGTTGGTTTCAAACAAAAACATCTTACTTTTTATTAATAGATTTTTTCTAACGCTCATTCAACACGCTGTATGAAGCTTTTCGATGGTTCCGAATAAAAATGTTGTAAGCTACAAAATCCGATGGTACACCACCCAACTGGTGAAGTGTCTTGATATTTCCCCCTCCTCAAAAAAGAACCCCAAAGATTTATTCAACCTTTAGGGCTTACCCGACGATAGATTTACTACAAAAGATTAGTCCTCCTGATAGCCTCCATCTATATTTATGCCGTTGTAAAAATAGTTGTATGCTATTTTCATTGTCTCCATCTGCTGAGGATAAGCATCAGCATTAAGCTTCAGCAGGCGTTGATATTCGGTCTCAACATCCTTGCTACTCAAAGGGCTGGACCAATAGAACTGCCAAAACTGCATCTGATAACCTCGTCGGAGCTTGGCCACCTCACGCAACATTCCATCCATTCGTTTCCACATCACCCGATGCAATAGCTCTTGAAAATGACTGGGAGCATCTGCACTCAGGCTGGCACCCACTGCAATATTCACCAATTTGCGACAGTACACCGAATCGGGCAACAAGGTAACCCGCCCCGATAGTACTTGAATGTGATTATGAGATTCGTTATACATACTTAAATCGTAACCTGAAGCATCAGAATAGCGATAAGTACTGATAAAATCCTCCCACGTGCCGGGAAAAGCATCGAAATAAGCCTTCTGCCGCTCAATGGTATTGGGCTTATCCATCAAATCTTGATAAGTGGTCTTTAAGTTTTTGACATCTACCGACCGATTGTTAGCACTTGCAAAAGCAGAAACTAACAACAAACAGATTGTTGCTGACTTTAATTTCATAACCATCACATTAATAAAAATGAAACACGTATTGAATATTGATATAGATTTGACTATCCTGCAAATGAAAATAAAAATATGAGAAGCTCCAAATTTTCACACCTCTACTTTTTGAGGTTTTTATTTTTTTAGGTTTTCTTTATTAAATAAACTTTTTAAAGAAAAAAAACACCTATTTAAGAACACTTTAATTCTGAATAGGATTAAGTTTTGAGGGATTAAAAAAAGCCCCCATTTCTGATGAAATGAGGACCTTGCTTTCGCCATCTGTATTCGTGGTCCCACTTGGGCTTGAACCAAGGACCCCCTGATTATGAGTCAGATGCTCTAACCAACTGAGCTATAGGACCTGTTTTCTTTGAGCGTTGCTCTCGAAATCGGGTGCAATATTACTACATTTTGCCGAAATATGCAAATATTGAGAGAAGAAAAATATTTTCCACCACTTTTCGCAGGCTTTATAGCCCTTGTTCGGGGCTTTTTGCCTACTTTTGCCCACTTAGTGTATCATATTGAAAATAAATACTATGGCAATTATAAAAAGTATCTTGGATACGGATTTGTATAAATTTACTACAAGCTATGCGTATGCAAAGCTGTATCCGCGGGCAATGGGCGAATTTGAGTTTATCGACCGCAGTAACGGTGAATATCCCGATGGTTTTGACGAGCTGGTACGTGCGGAACTGCAAGCAATGGAGCAACTTTCTCTGTCGGATGCGGAAGAGTCTTTCCTCCGCCGGCGGTTACCTTATCTGCCACCGTTTTACATCGACTTTTTGAAAGGATTCCGCTTCGATGCGTCGGAAGTAAAGGTAGCCTTTGAGGGGCGAAAACTCCGCATCAAAGCATCGGGGTTGTTGTATCGCATCACGCTGTGGGAAACACCCATCTTGGCAATGGTATCGGAACTTTACTTCAGAGCAACGAACCAAAAACCCGATTTGGAATATATGGAGCAGGCTGCCATTCAAAAGGCCATCCGCTTGCGAGAAGAGAACATCACGTTTTCGCTGTTCGGTATGCGCCGCCGCTTTAGTTACAAGGTGGAGGACAAAGTTACCGAAATTTTGAAGCAATTTGCAGGCGATAGTTTCTACGGCACAAGTAACGTATATTTGGCTTTCAGGCACAATTTGAATGTATCGGGGACGCATCCGCACGAGTGGGTGCAGTTTCACGGGGCAATGTACGGCTACAAAATGGCAAACTATATGGCAATGGAGGACTGGATAAACACCTACGACGGCGATTTGGGAACCGTACTGACAGACACGTACACAACGGATGTGTTTATGCGTAACTTCAGCAAAAAGCATGCTCAGCTATTTACCAGCCTGCGGCAGGATAGTGGCGACCCATTGGTGTTTGTGGACAAGGCTATCCGTCGCTACGAGGAGTTGCG
>JBHBVA010000167.1:0-3451 GCA_041793355.1 Bacteroidota bacterium
GATGCACACCCGTCAGCTGATACAGTCGTTGCTGGCCAATGTGCTGTCGGAGCAATCGACCCTGATAGTGTACTCCGACGGAGCCAAAAGCCCGGAAGATGAATTGGCTGTTGGGCAAGTGCGAGAGTTGGTGCGTAACCTCAGCGGCTTTGCCGAAGTGCAGGTGGTGGAGCGTGCCGAAAATTGGGGCTTGGCCGCCAACATAATAGACGGTGTTACACAACAGGTACAACGCTTTGGTAAAGTGATAGTGCTGGAGGACGACCTTGTGCTATCGCCTTACTTTTTGCAGTTTATGAACGATGCCCTGACCATTTACGAAGACGAACCGATGGTGGGACACATTCAAGCCTGCGACTTTACGCACGAGCCCTCGTTACCCGAAACTTTTTTGGTGAAGTGGACGGGTAGTTGGGGCTGGGCCACTTGGCAACGTGCTTGGCAACACTTCAATCCCGATGGCAAAGCCCTGTTGCACGAGTTGGAGAAACGATGCCTCACCCGACAATTCGACTTTGATGGAGCGTATGGTTTCACTCGTATGTTGCGACATCAGGTGCAGGGCAAAAACAACTCGTGGGCCATCCGTTGGAATGCCAGTCTTTTCCTAAAAAATATTCTCTCGCTCAACGTGGGGCGAACGCTGGTGTCAAACGAGGGATTCGATGGTAGCGGAACGCATTGCGGTTCGGATATTTCCTATTCGGCAAAGGTGCATCCGCATCGCATCGTGGTGCAAAAAATATCCCCCATAGCAGAAAGTGCAGAGGGGCGAAAGGCAATTGAAAACTTCTATCGCCGCACAAACTCTTTTGGGGCAAAAGCCGTTCGGCGACTAAAACGCATCTTGCGGGGAGATTTTGGGCGGTGAAAATAAAATAGCAGACCCTGATGAAAATTTACTATTATCATACACGCCCCATTCACGAGGCTTTGCAAGAGTGGCACGAGAAAAAACATCCTGGTCATATTTTGTATGGACTCACCCATTTTTCGCAACACGGCATCACGTGTGTGCTTCATAAATATCGAAAATATAGTAGCCGCCTGTGGCTGATGTGTTATAATTGGTGGCAGGTGCTTGTGGCAGGCAAACAGTGCAGAGTGGTGTATGGAACTTCGTTTTATGGTCTTGAGATACTGATATTTATGCGTGCTTTGGGGTTGTTTCGCAAGCCGATAGTAGTTTGGCATCACCAGGCAATCGTTCGTTCGCACAACCCCTTCAAAGAGCAGATTTCCCGATTCTTCTATCGAGGTATCGATTTGATGTTCTTCTTTAGTCATCGGCTTGTGGCCGATTCGCAGCAGGCCTACAAGGTCCCCGTACATAAAATGAAAGTGATTGACTGGGGTGCCGATATGGACTTCTACAATCACCTTCGAGAGGTGAAGAAAAAGGATGTGGAACCGAGATTCATTTCCACAGGAAAGGAGCATCGCGACTTTGCAACACTGCTTTCGGCTTTTTCCGAAACCCATATTCCGCTGGTGGTGTATAGTGCAAAATCCAACGGACAGCGTAACTATTCCGATATTTTGAATACCTTTGGGCAAAAAGGGCAGGACAATATTGCCATTCACTTTGTGGACGGCATCATTCCCTATCGGTTAGCAGCAGAGGTGGCCTCCTCCACAGCCGTAGTGGTAGCCTGCCTGCCCTATCCTTACACAGTGGGGCTTACCACTGTGGTAGAAGCTATGGCTTTGGGATTGCCTGTTGTGGCCACCCGCAATGCTTGGTATCCGATGGATATAGATGCTGAAGGCATCGGTATAACGGTAGATTACGGAGATGTAAATGCTTGGAAAAATGCTGTCCGGTATTTGTGGGAGCATCCGCAAGTAGCCCGAAAGATGGGGCAACGAGGGAGGCAATTGGCCGAACAGAAATTTAATTTAGAGGCCTACACCCGGCAAATGAGTGAGGCTATATTGCAGCGTTTTGGCAAAACGTAGTATGCAAAATTGTGTTGTCTAATCAAGCTTTAATGGAATGAAAGTATTGATAGTGAGTACATCCGAAAGGGTAGGAGGGGCAGCCATCGCAGCTTCTCGTTTGGCACAGGCACTACAGCGAAATGGTATGGAAGTGCGAATGCTGGTGCGAGATAAACAAACCACACAGCCCAATGTGTATGCGTTGCCTAATGCCAGGCTGGGCGTGTTTCGTTTTTGGTGGGAGAGGCTGTGCATCTTTCTTGCGAACGGATTTAGTTTTCGCACACTTTTCAAAGTTTCCATTGCCAATACGGGAGCAGACCTAACAACCCACGAATGCTTTCGCTGGGCCGATGTGGTGCATCTGCACTGGGTAAACTACGGAATGCTTTCGCTGGCCGACATACAAAAAATGGCAGAACAGGGTAAACCTCTGGTGTGGACAATGCACGATATGTGGAATATGAAAGCCATTGAACATTATCCCCTGCGATGGACGGGCAGAATGTTTTTGCTACGTGCATGGTCGAAATGGACGTATCGCCGAAAAGAGCGTCTGTATCGCACCAAAGGCATCACTTTTGTGGCGTGCAGCAAATGGCTGAATGTGGCCTGTGCAAATAGTAGGTTGCTTCAGAATGAAAAAATTGTGAACATCCCCAATGCCATCGATACCTCTGTGTTCCGTCCGCAAGACAAAAAGGAATTACGGGAGAAGTACAATCTGCCACAAGACAAAAAGCTGGTACTGTTTGGTGCAATGAAGCTCACCGACGAACGAAAAGGAACTGCCGAACTGATAAAGGCTTGTCGGTGGCTGAAAGATAATTATCCACTTGATGCCGAACAAACGGAGCTATTGATAATGGGACAAAACACCGATGAGGTAAAAGACCTGTTTACGCTACCTGTTCGTTCGCTGGGCTTTTTAGACGGCGAGCAAAAAATTTCCGAAGTGTATGCTCTTGCTGATGTATTTATTACTCCCTCGTTGGAGGAAAATTTACCCAATACCATTATGGAGGCTTTAGCCTGTGGAACTCCTTGTGTGGGATTTGCCGTAGGCGGAATACCCGAAATGATTGAACATCAGCGAAATGGATACGTAGCGGCTTACAAGGATGTGGCAGACCTCGCTACGGGGATACACCAAACGCTGTTTGGCGAAAACGCACAAGAGTGGAGCCGGAATGCCCGTCAAAAAGTGCTTGCCGAATACAGTGAAGCTGTTGTGGCCGAGCAGTACAAACGGATATATCAAGATGTTGTAACGAACCATAAAACAATAAAGCGATGACACACCCAACACTTTCCGTTATCACCGTAACGTTCAATGCTGAACGAACCCTTCCGCACACGCTCAAAAGTGTTGCCGAGCAAACCTATCCGCACATCGAATACATTGTGATAGACGGGGCCTCCACCGATGGCACTTTGCAGGAGCTGAAGCAGTCGGGCGTAACAGTTCATCATTTGGTGAGCGAACCCGACAAGGGGCTGTACGATGCAA
>JBHBVA010000168.1:0-2653 GCA_041793355.1 Bacteroidota bacterium
CGTATCCTATTTTTAACACAATCATAGGCGATGTTTCGCCGGCAGGCTTTTCATCCTGCTGTGCCATAGCCATTGTGGTAGCAAGCCCCAAACACAGGGCAAAAGTAAGTATCTTTTTCATACGCAAATCTGTTGTTGCATTACACTAAAATTTTTACGACCTTTTCCGTTGCAAACGTTCGCCAACGCTATTTGTTCGCATCAAAGTTGTTAAGCCGGACTCAAAAAACTTTCAAGCAGGCAAAAATAAGCATTTTTTTCAATCGTGAGGAAAGATGCTTGCAGTAAGTTTTGTTGTGAATAATGTTTCTGTACGTTGGTTGCTCCATCCTTCGGAATTGTTTTCCCGCCTTGTCTGCGAAAAAAATAGTATGCAATCCGCACCCAAAGGGAGGGCGACTCCCGATTCGGAGCTTGTTTGTAAAATCTTCAACAAAAAAAGTTGTATCTTCGCCACCAAACTAAGTGAATGCTGTTTCTCCCCATCAACAATAGAGAGTCTTGCGGAGCGAACAAACAATTTAATATGGAGAAAATTGAAAGTATTGTAAAAAACTACATCGCCCAACATCGGTTGACAAGCAACGAACACCCGATATTGGTAGCCGTAAGTGGTGGCGTAGATTCAGTGGTACTGTTGCATTTGTTGATGGCGTTGGGGTATCGTTGCACTGTGGCCCACTGCAATTTCCATCTGCGGGCAGAAGAGTCCGACCGCGACGAACTATTCGTGCGCAAACTGTGTGCCTCCAAAAACATCCCGCTGTTCATTCACCACTTCAACACTCATTACGAGGCTAATAAACGAGGAATCTCCATAGAAATGGCTGCACGTGAGCTTCGATACAATTGGTTCGAACTTTTAAGACAAGACCTTAATATACAATACATTGCAGTAGGCCATCATCGCGACGACTCTGTGGAAACGCTATTATTAAATCTTCTGCGAGGCACGGGCATTCGCGGGCTAACGGGCATTACGCCCATTCGAGACCAAATTGTGCGTCCGTTGCTCAGCCTCACCCGGCAACAGATAATGGAGTATGCGTTGGAGCATCAGCTTAATTTTGTGGAAGATAGCAGCAACAGCGATGATGTTTTTTTACGCAACAAAATACGTTTGCAATTGCTTCCGCTGATGCAGGAAATTTGGCCGTCGGCAAACGAGTCGCTCTGCAAAATGTCGCAACATCTGTCGTCGGTGGAAAAGATTTACCGAACATACATACACCAAATCGTCAACGATATACAGGAATGCAACCATATCTGCATCTCCCGTTTGGAGCAATACCCTGAAGGGGAAACCATCTTATTCGAGATATTACATCCGCTGGGATTCAACTCACATCAAATCAAGCAGATATACGAAAGCCGAAAAAAACATTCGGGTAAAGTATTTCTGTCGCCTACCGTGCGTTTGGTAAAGGATAGGGACTTCTTTGTACTGTTGCCCCTGCAAACGCCTCACGGGCCGGAGTTTGACATTCATACTATCGACACCCTTTCGCAACTCCCCATAAAAATGAAAGCTTGTATTTGTCCGAAAGGGAAAATTGATTTTCACAAAGATAACAAAGCCTTATTTGCCGATGCAGACAAGGTGCAGTTTCCGCTAAAGCTACGCCGATGGCAGCAAGGCGACTGGTTTGTGCCCTTGGGTATGAAAGGGAGAAAAAAGGTGAGTGATTTTTTTTCGGACAATAAGTTTAGCCTTGCCGACAAGGAGAATGCTTGGATTTTGCTATCGGCCAATGGCGACGTAGTTTGGATTGTAGGCTATCGTAGCGATAATCGCTATCGAATTACCGACCAAACTGAAAGAATACTTCGGATAGAGACAGAGTGAAAAGGTGGCGTTACTGCCCTATCCAACGCAGTTTGTCGCAGGTGATGCTTATTTGGTGGTGGTCTATCAACTCACGGAGAACGGACGACAATTCCTCGCGAGGAATATCATCCAACATTGAGGACAACTGAATAACAGACAAGGAGTTATCTTGCAGAATATTTTTAAGGCGGAGGCGAACATCTTGAAAGGATGCCTCCGTGGTTCCCTGCTTACGACGCTGTATGCAAACATCGCACCGTCCGCAATCAGTGGCATCCTGTTCTCCTAAATAGCTGAGCAACATCTTACTACGACACACATCGGTACGCACAAAGTAGTTTTTCATCGCTTCGATGCGTTGCGTTGCCCGTTCCTTTCGTTGCTCGTACACGGTGGGCGGAATTACGAGCAATCGCTCTTCCACACGGTCGCGACGATAAATGATGAGCGGTGTTTTCTTTTGCGGTATATAACTAACAATATTCAGCTTCGACAATATTTTTAACATTTCGTACACCTGTTGCCGAGTTTTACCCGTTTGATGAGCAAGTGCATTTTCGTCAATGTTCACATAGTCGGCAAACAGTCCGGTATAGTTACGCAACACGGTCATTATAAGCACCTCTAAATCAGCCTCTAACTGAAGATTATACAAGGCATCTCTTACCGTTAAAAACATTAAACGAGAGCGATTGTCCACTTCGTCGAGGTACTCTATATAGCCCGAAAGGGAAAGTATGCGTAATGCGTTGTGCGTAGGCAACATGGGCAACTTGTATGCTTTGCAAAAGTCGTATATATTAAAGTCGAACACCTGCCCGCTAC
>JBHBVA010000169.1:0-2808 GCA_041793355.1 Bacteroidota bacterium
AACCGAAAGGATGTGTACAATATGCAGGCTGTATGAATTTAATGTTTTTTGCAATGCGAAAAAATATTGTATCTTTGCAGGGCAAAATAAATAAGCAACCGGATGACATTGCAGCAGCGTACGAAACACTTTTTGTTGATTGCCTTAGTGGCAGTCTTCGCAAGTTATGTGTCGTCGTTGTCGTTGTATGTTCACTCGCACCGGGTGGATGGCGAGTTTGTGGTGCACTCGCATCCGTACTCGTCGGATGCAGATGCGGAACACGAACACACTGCATCGCAGCTGGTTTTTCTTCACAGTTTTTCGGATGTTTTGGTGGTTGGCAGCATTTTAGCAACCTTTGCGTTAGCCTTTCTTTTGCTGTGGAGCCACAAAATACTGTTCAAACCCCTGTTGTTGCATTGCAATCTCCTCTGTTTGCAGTCGCTTCGTTCGCGGGCTCCTCCCGTTACCTTTCTATAAACATTCTTGACTTTATTTGTAATACTTTTGCTCTTCAGGCTCGGAGGAGGAAAATTGTTTACTGATGTCGTGTACTTGTACTTCTGGTCTAGCGTTCGTACTTTTTTCGGAAAGCAAATGAACGGTAGGATGGTGCATTTAGCATAAATTAAACATCTTGGCAACAGAGATGTAAAACCCTTGTTGCATAACATCATTCATCAATATTTAAATTTTTAACAGTAATGAAAAAGTTTTTATTTTTATTCCTGTGCCAGTTGCTTGCCGTGCAAATAATGGCAAAAGGCACAGATGCCAACGTGCTGGGGCACGTGGTGGACAAAAAAACGGGCGAGCATTTGCCTCACGTTGTAATTGTGGTGCGAGGTACTACCATTGCCACCACTACCGATGTTACGGGACACTATTTCCTGAAAAATCTGCCAGTGGGCAACATTACTTTGGAAGCGAAGTTTTTGGGTTACAACACGGGTGTACAAACGTTTAGCATCAAAAAGAACGAAACCAAAGAGATTAACTTTGAGCTGGAACAGAGCAACATTGCCCTCAACGAGGTGGTTGTTTCGTCTAATAGAATGGAAACCTATCGTCGTTTGGCTCCCACTTTGGTTAAGGTGGTGGATAACAAACTTTTCGGCAGTGTGAATGCCAATAACCTTTCGCAAGGCTTGTCCTTTCAGCCGGGTGTGCGTGTGGAAAACAACTGCCAAAACTGCGGGTTTAATCAAGTGCGTATCAATGGCTTGGACGGACGATATACGCAAGTGCTAATTGACTCGCGTCCTATAATGAGTGCTTTGGCAGGTGTGTATGGTTTGGAGCAAATACCCACGAATATGATTGAACGTGTGGAGGTGGTACGTGGCGGAGGCTCGGCGCTTTACGGTTCGTCAGCCATTGCCGGAGTGTTGAATATCATTACCAAAGAGCCTACTCGCAACTCGTTCACTATCAATGAGTCGCTCGGTTTTACGGGAATGAAGAAAGCGGATAACAACCTGTCGTTTAACGGCTCTATCGTGAGCGACGACAGCAAGATGGGTGCAATGTTTTTCGGACAGCTCCGCAATCGCCAACCTTGGGATAAAGACGGGGACGGATTTTCTGAAATCGGACAAATTGGTTCTCGTACGTTGGGTGCAAACCTCTACTTCCGCACCTCCGATTATAGCCGTCTGACGGCAGAAGTGCACAGCATTCAGGAGTCGCGTCGCGGGGGCGACCATCTGGAAGAAAATTGGCCCGAACACGTGGCTGCCGTAGCCGAATCGACAGACCATAGTGTGTATAGCGGTAATATTCGCTATTCGCTGTTTTCTCCCGATAGCAAACAGCACTTTCAGGCGTATCTTTCGGGGCAGTTGGTAAACCGGAAAAGCTATTACGGCGGTATTGGCGACTTAGGCAATGAGGGTACGTTGGGCAATCCCGTTCCGCACGAAAAGTATGGCGACAATTACGGTTTTTCAAAGGGAAAAACTTACATCGGAGGATTGCAATATGCTCGCAACTTAGACAAGTTGCTCTTTATGCCGGCACAAGTGTTGGTAGGTGCCGAATATACGCGAGACGTTCTTAACGATACGATGCCTATCCGAGGATGGTATGTAAACGCTGCCAAAGTGCCTCTTTTCCCCGATCTGGACCAAGCCATCAACAACTGGAGCCAGATAGCTCAAGTGGAGTGGAAAAACAATCGGTTCAGCTTTTTGTTGGGTGCCCGTTTGGATGAACATTCGGAGGTGAAAGGGGCTATCCTGAGCCCACGCTTGACGGTGCGTTACAACCCCACCGAAAATATCAACTTGCGAGCCGCTTACGCCAAAGGATTCCGTGCTCCGCAGGTGTTCGACGAAGACCTGCACATCGGGGTAGTGGGCGGTGAGGCTCAACGGGTGTACAACGCTCACAACTTGAAACCCGAGGTGAGCCACTCGTACAGCATCAGTGCCGACATTTACCGCAATTTTGCCAAAGTGCAAACCAACCTGTTGGTAGAGGGATTCTATACCCGTCTGCAAGATGTGTTCCACAACGAGGAGCAGGACAGCCAAAACGACGGGATACGTCGTTACACTCGAGTGAATGGTAGTGGTGCCAAAGTTTTGGGAGTGAACCTCGAAGGTAAATTGGCATTCGACAAAGTGCAGTTGCAAGCCGGTTTGACCCTCACTTCCAACAAATTCGATAAAGCCGAAGAGTGGGGCGAACGCACGGCATTGACATCGGGCAGCACTTTCGCCGCCGATGGTAGCAACTTTGCCAAAGATGCTGACGGCAATTACGAAAACCAAAAACAAGAAGACCGTGCTATGACACGTACCCCCAATGCTTATGGCTACTTTA
>JBHBVA010000170.1:0-6124 GCA_041793355.1 Bacteroidota bacterium
CAGGTAATTACGCCACACGACCGCAATATTATAGCAGAAGTGAACCGCATCACATCGGTAGATGAAATACGATTTGCTGGCAATAAAAGTTTGATAGAAATAATTGGCGAAGATATTGACAATCAGTTTATCGAGGACTTAAAATCTATCTCGCTATCTCCCGAAGCTATCCAACGAAACAACGACATCAAAATTGTTTACACACCTATTCACGGAAGCGGTATAACGCTTGTTCCCAGAGCGTTGCGTGCTTTCGGATTCACAAATATCATTGACGTTCCCGAACAGAATGTAATTAGCGGAGATTTCCCTACGGTGGTGTCGCCCAATCCCGAAGAGGGAGCCGCATTGGCTATGGCTGTGAAGAAGGCGGAGGAAAGCGGTGCCGACCTCGTGTTTGCCACCGACCCCGATGCCGACCGCATTGGAGCGGCTATTCGCAACGATAAGGGAGAATTTATCTTACTAAATGGTAATCAGACATTTGCCATTTACGTGTATTACCTCATCACTCGCTGGAAAGAACTGGGAAAAGTAACCGGAAAAGAGTATGCAGTTCGCACCATCGTTACTACCAACTTGGTGGATAAAATTGCCGAGAAAAACGGAGTGGAGATGTACGAGTGTTATACCGGATTTAAGTGGATTGCCGCCATTATGCGAGAAAACGAAGGCAAAAAAGCCTACGTAGGTGGTGGAGAAGAAAGCTACGGATTTTTACCTGAAGATTTTGTTCGGGATAAAGATGCTGTGGCAAGTGCCGTATTGTTGGCCGAGATAGCTGCGTGGGCTAAGGATAATGGTAAGTCGATGTTTACCCTGCTGCAGGACATCTATTTGGAATACGGTTTTTCTAAAGAAAAAGGTATTTCGGTAGTACGTAAAGGTAAGTCGGGAGCTGAGGAAATAGAAGCGATGATGAAAAATTTCCGCGAAAATCCTATCAAGGAAATTGCCGGCTCAAAAGTTACGATGATAAAAGACTTTGCAAAATTGAAAGGATACGATATTGCTAATAACGAAACCTTTACGTTGGAGATGCCTACAACCTCTAACGTCTTGCAATTCTTTACCGAAGACGGCACGAAAGTGTCCGTTCGTCCATCGGGAACAGAACCCAAGATAAAATTCTATATCGAAACCAAAGCCACACTCAAATCGCGTGAGGAATACGATGCGGTGGATAAAGCTACGGACGAAAAAGTGGAAGTTATCCGCCAAAGTTTGGGCGTTTAACAAACAAAAGGACAGTCATAAAGCGGACGGAGAATTGTTTCGTTCGCTTTTGTTCGTTTTAAGGCAAAATAGCGGATGATTATTCTGCATTTTAGTTTGAACACAACCAAATATTTACGACCTTTGTAGCAGTAATATGAGGAACGAACACACCTCTCTTTCAACGGAATGAAGTCGAAAAATACGAAACAGATTGCCGGTGCTTCTGGGGTTCGGAACCACAGAGTTAGCTTTGTTCTCAACGAAGAAGAAGTAGATTTGATAGACTTCTATTTGAAAAAATATAAAATCGAAAATCGCTCTCGTTGGTATCGCGAAACCATTATTTCTCACGTACTCAAATCTTTAGATAAAGACTATCCGACCCTTTTTGGCGAAAACGAAATGAGAAGATGAAGCAGCAAGCCATTCTAAACGACGAGTATTTTATGAAGCAAGCTCTCATTGAGGCAAACAAAGCCAAAGAGCTTGGCGAGATTCCTGTGGGATGCGTAATTGTGCATCAAGGTAGAATTATAGCACGGGCTCACAACCTTACAGAAACCTTAGGAGATGTTACGGCTCACGCCGAAATGCAGGCTATTACGGCCGCCGCTGCACAATTAGGTGGTAAATATCTGAAAAACTGTGCGTTGTATGTAACATTGGAGCCTTGTCCGATGTGTGCAGGAGCCATTGCTTGGGCTCAAGTGTCGCGACTCGTGTACGGAGCAAGCGACCACAAACGTGGCTATTCGATGTTTTCGCCTACGCTACTTCATCCTAAAACACAGATAGTTAAGGGTGAATTGCAAGATATATGTGCTTGTTTGATGATTGACTTTTTTAAGGAAAAACGATAGCTTAAATTAATAATGGCAAAAGTTGATAGAAGTAGCATTTACGATGCTAAAAGAATAGTTGAACAATTTATTCCTGACGCAAAGATAAGACATAAGTTTATTAATTTTTTAGGCAAAGCAATACTGTTTGCCAACAGCATAAAAGATGATAATTGGAATCTCAATTTAGATATAAAAGGTCATTTCCTACGTTTCAACGTTGGGCACGAATATTGTATAGAATTAAGGGCCTATAACTTATTGATTTTATGCGATAAAGCAACCATCAGGGATATTATTATAGATAACAAGATACCGGTAATTTTTCGAGGATATACAAAGGAATTAGGAGAATTTATTAACAAAGATTTTGATACAACTCCTGATTTATTGGTGAAAGCTCCTAATAGCATCGGTTGTATCATAGAACTTGATGATATAGAACAGTATATTGACTTTTTTGAGCAAAGTAATAGGGATTTCATTGAGGTGGCGATGAACACACGATTGATGCCAATTATGCAAAAGGCTCATTCATCGGGGGCAGTTGAGTACGTTTTTTCAGAGATGGATGAAAAGACTGTGTTTAATACTCTCAGCCAGAATGAAGAAAAGCAATTGAAGAAAGCAATTGCACTCTCAGCAGAAGAGAGACAGAAAAAACTGCAAAACTCTCCCAAAAAACCGAAACAACTGATTATTAACAGAGTAATATATCAACGCAATCCCTATGTTGTAGCAGAAGCTTTGTACAGGGCAAATGGCTTTTGCGAAAGGTGTAACAATCCTGCTCCATTCTTGCGGGACAGTGATAACACACCTTATCTCGAAGTCCATCATATCGTGAGTTTGGCTGAAGGTGGAGATGACACTGTGGAGAATGTAAAAGCCCTCTGCCCTAATTGCCACCGACAAGCACATCACGGAAAAAAAACGTATTAAAGCCTTCTACTACACGAACATTATATGACGGCCAGCTACAGCATTACAGAAAAGTTTGGAAGTAACCTTGCGGAGTTACTGTCAGAAAAAATTCTTACGGTGTATCCAGCGTTTAATAGCCTTGACTTTGTGCAGGAGGTTGAAAATAAAGTTGCCGGAAGAACTTATACACAGCGGGTTGCTATCCTTGCCGAACTTTTGAAGAAGTATCTTCCGAATGATTACGAAGAGAGCCTTTCGATTTTGCTTGCCATTTTGGGAGAAGAAAATCCGAATCAGACAGGGATGTTTACCCATTACTACTGGATGTTGCCTATCGGAAAATTTGTGCAAGAGTACGGAGCAGAACATTTCGACAGCTCCATCAAAGCCATAGAGGAGATAACTAAAAGAAATACAGGCGAATATGCTATCCGTCCGTACATCAGGAGGTATCCTGCCGAAACATTAAAAGTGATGGAGCAATGGGCCAAATCGCCCAACTTTCATTTGCGACGATTGGCAAGTGAGGGACTTCGTCCGAAATTACCTTGGGCAAGCAAATTGGACACGTTTATTCAAAATCCGATGCCTGTGTTTCGTATTTTGGAAATGCTGAAAGAGGACGAGATAATGTTCGTGAAAAAGTCCGTTGCCAATCACCTAACAGACTGGATAAAAGTGAACAGAGAAGCCGTGATGCCACTTATCGAACGGTGGAAAACCTCCGAGAACAAACATACGCAGTGGATTGTGAAACGTGCCACCCGACGAGAAACATCCGCTACGGAACCGGAATAAGCATTGCGGTGTGCCTTGAACAGAGCAAGCAATCCACCGAACGGCTGAAAGACGACAGCCGAACGGCACGCCTTTCAGGGGCTTCACTACGGAGATTATTCGCCTGCTGTGCATTCGATGGTGGCTCGGCCCTTGCGTCCGTCTATTTTGATGAGCAAGGGGCTTTTGAGCTGCACGTGTCGCAGAAAAGAACTTTCGTACACGGCGGGTTGAGCATTCAGAAAATCCAAATCGAGCCAATCGCCTTGCTTCAGAAAGGGGTTTACGGTAAAATACCCTACCCCGAACGAGGTTAGATTTTGGAAAAAATGCGTCCCCTGACTGGGTTCGATACGGTAGTTATCGAGCCCCAACTCTACCACCACCTGTGCCTGAGAGATGAAAGCCCACTTGACGGGAATACCCAACCAGTGGTCGCTTGACCCCCAACGTCCGGGCCCAATAAGCACATAGTTTTTATCTTGTGCCACAAATTGGTCGTTTATTCGAGCTATCTCACTTGCAATCAGCGGATTGTTGGCGGCATCGAAGCACTCTGTACGCACATACACCACGTCCGTAACGTGACGGAACACGCCGTGTCCCAAGGCGTTGTTCGACAGTAGCAGTAGGTCTTTGGCCTCGCCTGAATCCATATTGGTGTCGTCTGTTAGGCGGTTGTCCACGATGGGACGAATTTGCAGCAGATAGAATGTTGCGGACTGCCTGTTTTTAATGTCGATGGCGAACTCTATTTCCACCGGGCGCCCCATCTCGGCTTGAGCCACTTGCAGTATCTTCCGCAAGGTGGCCGAAAGGGGGAACATATCGTGTTGCAACAAGCCGGAGAACGACAGCACTTTACGGCCTTGCGGATAGTAACCGTCGCGGATGATGTGGTCGGCGGCATCGTAGGTGGACACAACGTAGCGGAACATCGGGTCTATCATTTCGGCATCTTTTAGTGTTCGTCGCTCCAAATTGAAAGCATCGTCCACCGAAAAGTTAGCGGGTATATCCTTGACATTAAGGGCGTAGAATACTTTTTGAGTTTCTTTTAACGCCATCTCTACCGAGCTCATCTGTAGTATTTGTCGTGGGGCATCGGGCGAAAACCGCAGGGTTTGTCCGCCATCTACGATGTACTTGCCCAATCCGAAAGCGAGGTTTACCACACCGCCGTCGGTGCGTTCGCTACCGATGGGGTAGAAATTCAGAGAGCGTGCCACCCCCGAAATAGTGGGATAAAACCAATCGCCATGTGTGCAGCCTACCAGCTCTTGCAATACGACGGCCATTTTTTCTTGGTCGATAAGATTTTTTGTGGCCGCCATATACGATTTACTTTCTTTGTAAAACACAGAAGCATACACACCCTTAATGGCTTCGGTGAGTATCCGCAGTGTTTCGTATTTGTCGTCCATGTAAGGAATCATGTACGTGGCATATATGCCTGCAAACGGCTGGTAATGAGAGTCCTCCAACAGACTGGACGAACGGACTGCAATAGGATTGCGGATGGTATCCAGAAAGGTAATAAAGTCGTCCACCAAACGTTGTGGCAGGCTGGCCTTTAGAAAAGTGGCGAGAATCTTTTCGTCGTCGGACTCGGACAAAGCAAAATCGTAGAGTTTGTTTTGTTCCATAAACTCGTCGAATATATCGGCACACAGCACCACTGTTTTTGGGATGGTAATCTGAAAGTCGGCATTGGTATTCAAAGCGGCGTGCATCTTCACCAAATGCCCCATAAAAGCCAAACCTCTACCTTTGCCCCCCAGCGAACCATTTCCGATGCGGGCAAAATTGGACCACTTGTCGTACCTTTCCTTTTGAAAGACGGCTACTACTCCCGTGTTCTTCATCTTTCGGTATTCCACTACAGCCATTTCTACCAACTGCCTCGCTTCATTTATGGAGGTGTTTTTTATATCTATTTTCTTCAAATACTGTCCTACCGGGAAGATGGCACGAGAGTTGCAGAAGCGACTGAAATGGTTGTGAGCCATGTGATAATAAAGTGCGTCCTCCGGAATATCTTTTAAGCTGTTTTGCAACTCCTTTAAGTTATGGATGCGTAGTATTTCCTGCTTAGTGGAAGGGTCGATGATGGACAGATGTCCCAGTCCGAAATCTTCCCTAACAATGCGGTGCAAATCCTGAGGAAAACTTTTGGAATTTTTATCGATGAAGCGGAACCCCAATTCGTCGGCGTACTGTTTATTTACCGATTCGGCAGAAGTCATTACTATTGGCAGGTGTTTATCATTGGCTTTGAGATACTTTGCTAATTTGTAGCCTGCCAGCTTTTCCTTTTCGCCGTTGTGCGGAAAGCTCATATCGGTAATCACACCCAATATGTTCTC
>JBHBVA010000171.1:0-6468 GCA_041793355.1 Bacteroidota bacterium
ACAATATGCTATGTTGGCATACGTGCTGCAAAGCAAGGGGCTGAAGAATGTTTCGGTAGGTACCATCGAGGGTTTTCCGGGTTACGACGACGTATTGCGTGAGCTGAAAGCTACCAAATGCAAACAGGTGGAGTTAGTGCCTTTTATGTTGGTGGCAGGCGAACACGCCGTAAACGATATTGCACAAGATTGGAAAGAGGAACTGCAAAAGGCCGGTTTTCAGGTGTCGGTACGAATGGAGGGATTGGGACAGAATGTTACCATACAGAACATCTATCTGCAACATTTGCAGAAAATTGTGGATTTCCGTCCGTTGGACATAATGAACAAAAAAAGTGTGTATGTTCGCACCGGCGAAAAAATGAAAGACTAATACGATATGAAAAAGTTGGCTACCTTATTACTTGCATTCTGGGCATTGCTTGGTGGGGATGTGTATTCGCAACGGGCATTGGGCAACCGCACGGTGAAACTGTTTGATGCCGATACTATCCGCTTTCGCGAGGGAACAAAAGATGCGGGGGAGGTAATCCGCTTGGCGGAGGGGCGAATGTTACTGAAGCGGATAAAGTTACCTACTTATCAAAAAGATGTGCAGGTGCGGCTGAATGTAGAGTTGCAATCGGCCGGTGATGCGTGGGATAAGTCGGGGTCGTTGTTTGTGGTACCGAAAGCGTCGCTCGTTCATTTCTTGACCATTGCCCGACAGGGTGATACTTTTCCCTCCATCCCCGACAATCAGTATCCCGGCATTGTGGCAAGCGGTGGTTATCAACCGGTGGTGGAGTTGATGCGGTTTATGACCCCTTTCGGAGTGGGGCATTACAGCCATAGCAAGCAAAAGCCTGTGTATATTCCTCGCTATGCTGACAAGGTAGAATGGCAACAAGATGTTACCGACCGCCTGAGTTTGTTGCAAGGCGACGTGTATGTGGGCGTGTGGATAGACACTTGGACGGATGCGGGCTACAAACTGAGTGCTCAATTACACTTCAGCGAAACACGTGCCAAACATTTTCCGCTGGTGAAAAGTCGTGTTCTTCCGCTTACCAACACGGTGGCATACGGCTTTGGGCAACGGTTGCCCGACTTTTTTGCCACTCGCAATTTGGAAGTTCCTTTCCGATTGCCGTCTGTGGCAAAGAATGCACGCCTGATTTATATCGTAACCGGGCACGGAGGGCATAGCGGAGGTGATGAGTTTATTCCGCAGGAGAATATTTTGCGAATAAACGGACAACAGATATACCGCTTTACGCCTTGGCGGGAGGATTGTGCCTCGTTCCGACGTTTCAACCCCACATCGGGCGTATGGCTTCGGAGTGATACGGCAACGTACATCGGGGCAGATGGCAAACGGGCAAGCAAGGTTATTGAGGAGCGTATCGCATCGTCCGATTTGTCCCGCTCCAATTGGTGCTCCGGTTCCGATGTTCAGCCGGTGGTTATTCCACTACCGCATTTGCAAGCCGGCAATCACGTTTTTTCGGTAAGTATCCCTAATGCTCAGCCTGCTACGGACGGCAAAATGAATCACTGGCTGGTATCGGCCTACCTGTATTGGGAGGAATAGGCATCGCTTGAGAACAAAACTATAGTATCACGATTCCGAAACGGGGAAGGTTCACTTTTTTACGTCTTTGCCCTATGGAGTATTCATGGGATTTTCGCAAGCACTTTTTCTTAATGCGTGAAAGATAAGGGTATTGTATGTCAGTAGATTATCCTTTCGATGAATCCGAATTATTCGCAAGGACGTATTGCTATACATCACTCGGACTTGTGCTATCTTATTAGCTCGAACTTACATAAAATATCATTCTCCTCCATAAGGCATAATCGCTTGTAAACAGAGAATGTCCCCCTTTCCTATCTGGCAAAGACGGGCTCTTGGGGCGATGACAGGTGTGGAATATAGCGATAGCCCTCTGTGTCAAATGCTTGCAAGTCGGGAGCGGAGGTAATTTGGTGCCGAATAACAAAGCGTGCCATTAGTCCGCGAGCTTTTTTGGTGTGTACTACCACTTGCCGAAAGCCCTGAGGAGTTTCTTCTAAAAACTGCGGATTGATTTGCATAGTATTAGCGGGTAATTGTTTAGTATTCACCACTTTGGAATATTCAGCGGACATCAGATTGAGCCACACGCCACCTTCTACCTTTAGGCGTGCTTTCAAATAGTCGGTTAATGGGTCTTTCCAAAAGGCATACATATCTTTGCCTTTGGTGTTAGGGAGTTTTGCCTCCATTTCCAAACGATAAGGGCTCACCTCGTCTAAGGGGCGGAGCCATCCGTACACGGCGGACCCTATTAACAGGTGCTGTTGGGCAAACGCCATTTCTTCCGCAGACAAGGTTGCAAAATTCAGCCCTTTGTAGGCTATTCCGTTGTAGGTTAAGGCTGCAGCTCCTTTGGGCGATTGTGCGTGATGAAACGTTTGCAAGTGCGACACTACCTCGTCGGCTTGTTTTCGGTTGATTTTCATTAGTTTCATCACCTCGTTGGGCGATAATGTTTGCAGCAGACCAATTACCTCATCGCGTTGCGAGGCAAAAAGCGGATTGGTGTTTTCCACCGTATATGCTGTGCCAAAACTCATTATTTTGGCGGGTGATAAGGTAATTATCATTCCCGTATTCTTAATTGAGTGGTGATGTGTTTTTTATTTTTTCTGCTATTTGCGATGCTAATGCCTTTAGTTCTGTGCAGGCTGCCTGTACGTCGTCGCCCCAGTTCGGATAGGGAGCATTACGGGCATTATCCATTTTCCGGAGGGGAGAAATAGCCGTATGGTTGGGGGCAATTTGCATCAGCATTGGTAGTATTTTGTGGCAACGTGCTTGTGCCGATTCAAAATCTTTTGCCTGTACCGCAGTTTGCAATTGGCTAATATCCGAGTGCGTATTTTCTACAAAGATGCTCAAAACGTGCATCAAAGCTTCGTCATCTCCCAATATCTTGCGTAGCTCTTTAAAATCATCGGATGTTGTGTTGGGCGTGGTTGTGTTGGCCGTTGTTCCTATCAGCAGGGATAGAGCTTCGGTTGTAACAGGCTTTGTCAGAAAGCCGTCGAATCCCATTGCGGAAGCTTGTTGATGGTTCATCTCGGAATGGGCAGTCATCAGAATAACAGGTATTTGCACACTGTGTTTTTTGACGATTGCCAGCACATCGAGCCCCGAATAACGCCCCATTTCCATATCCGTTATCACATAATGCAGATTGGTATTCTCGTTCAAAAGCTTTGGCAACTGTGCTATATCGTGGCAAGTGGTAACTTGGTGCCCCAAATTTTGTGTAATGGATTGTAGGATAGTTAATAAAGTGGTGTCGTCGTCCACCCATAGCAGGTGTTTTTGTGAGCCGACCGTAGGGCATAGCACTTGTTGGGCCGGTATGACGATGCTAAAAGAGGTTCCTTGCTTGGGGAAAGATTCTACTTGAATGCTTCCGCCAAAAAGCTCCACCATACTTTTCACTACAAACAGTCCAAAACCCATTCCTTCGGCCAGCGTGCTGTTTTCGCGTACACGTACAAAGGGTTCGAAAAGTGTGTCCATTTTATCTTGTGCAATTCCCACACCGGTGTCCGTAATGTCGATGCGTACTTCGTTTGGCGTGTATTTTACCGATAGCGAAATGCTGCCGCATTGTGTGTATTTTACTGCGTTCGAGAGCAGATTGATGATGATTTGCTTCAGCTTAAGGCTGTCCGAGTTGATAATCAAGTCCTTATCGAAAGCTGTATTGATGTTGAACATCAGCCCTTTGCGTTCACATAAGGGTTGAAACATATCTCTCACATCGGAACACACCTCCTGCAAGCGGAATGGTGCATATTGGAGGGTCAGTTTCGATTGTTCGATACTTGAGAAGTTGAGCAAATTGTTGAGTAATGCCAGAATATGTTTTCCCGAATTGAGCATACCGGCAATGGTTTCGTCATCCATTTTCTCGTGCCCTTTTTTCAGCTCTAATGTTCCCATAATGGAGTTGAGTGGTGTTTTAATGTCGTGCGACACGGCGATGAGTAGCTTATGCCGGCTGTCCATCACCTGCTGTGTGCGGATATTGGCACGCTCCAGGGCTAAGCGGCTTCGATGGTTCTTTTGTATGCTTCTCAGTATCAGTAATAAGGATACAACAATGGGGAGCAAAGCCACGATGGCTCCGTAGAAAATATAGTTGTTGTATCGTTCTATAAGCTCTTCGTTTTGACTAATTTCTTTGAAACGGGCATTTATGATTTGCCAATAATAACTCATCAGCAGGTCCGATATGCGGGTCGAAATCTCTTGGTCGGCACTGATAAGGCTGTTGATGTTGCTCTCTATTTCTATCAGTTGTGTGATATAGTCGGCACTGGCTTGATGGATAAATTTTTTGATGGTAAGCGACTTTCGTCTGGATTCGCGGTCAGCTTTGGCCTTTTCTTCGGGCGAAAGGTTGTTTTCTATCCGGGTCGATTCCGTTTGTTTGGTAATGGTGGGAGGCGCTGTTTGGGCTATGCGAATGGTGTCCTGCTCTTCCCCCTTTGATGAAAACAGTGACCCCAATTTTTTGAAGAAGCTTTTTTTCTCTTTGGGCTTTACGATGATGGAATCTTGCTTTGGTTGCTCTTTTATGCGTATAACCACTCTTTGGGTGATGGCAATTTTTTGCAACTGTCCCCGCTTGTATCCGTCTAAATACTTGTCCACATCGGTAAGAATGTTTTTGCGTATAAGCACTTTGTTCAGCTCCTGCACGATGCTTTCTTTCTCTCGCATCAGCGAGTCCATTTCGGCAATAGCCAACCTCGATGTGGCATTTACGCTTTGTTGCATCAGCGAGTCGATGGACTGTTGGATGAGCAACATATTCTGCGTTACCACTTCTTGCTGTATGCTATCCTTAGTTGCATACAGGCTCACTTGTGCTTGTGCGGTGCGGATATTGCTTATCAGTCGTTCGGCTACGGACAGTTCGGCATCGTAACGCTCTATTTCCTGCTTTTGTGTTTCGATAATTCGTTTGAAATTGACCAAATAACGCAAGCCTCCCACCAACAGTATAATTACGGCAGCATAAATGGCTACGGTACCTATTTTTATCTGATTTTCGAAACTAATTTTCATTCTTACCTTATGCTCCTTGTTTTCAAGATGCAAATGTATGAAATATTTACAAAAAAGAATCTAAATACACGGTCTCTGTCAGCGGATGTGCAGCCCTGCCAAAAAGTAAAATGCCAGAAACAAAATAATAAACAGAGCCAGCACAATGCCAGACCACAGAAACTTGGGTTGCTGCACTCGTCTCCGTTTGGCACGCCTATGCACACGCTTCTGCAGGCGGGCCACAATGCGGTCGTGGTCGCCCTTCACTTGTTCAAAGCCCTCCATCGCCTCTGCCAAGAAAGGGTCGTGCAGCGTCTCTTTTTCCAAATTACGGGCTTCTGTGCCACGCTTTACTTTTTTTATGTAGTCGAAAATATTCATCGTTTCAGTCGTTTTTCAATGCAGATACGCAGGTTTCGTTTTCCGTTTTGAATGTAGCTTTTCACGCTTTTCAGATGTAGCCCCGTTTCGTCCACAATATCGGCATACGATTTTCCCTCAAAGTAAAATTTCTGAATTGCCACACGTTGCACATCGGGCAATTGCCGCATACATTCCTTCAACATTTGCTCTCGATCGGCAGTATCATCGTCATCCGCCCACACCATTGTTGGCGAACTCTGCACAATTTCGGGAATAAGCTCCATCGTAGCCGTTTGTTTGCTGTCGGCGGCGGCAGCCAGTGCGTGGTGCCGTGCCACAGTGTAAATCCACGTGCGAAATTCCCGAATATCATAACGTTGCACTTTGGGCAAAATGTCTTCAAAAATATCCATTACCGCATCCTCTGCCAATGTAATATTTTTCAGATATTTAAGGCAAAGCCCATATATCAGCGGTATGTACCTATTGTAAAGCACCCCAAAATGCTCGCTGTTGCCCGTTTGCTTGTAGCGGGCAAGTAGCTCTTCGTCAGTATATTTGTCGTGCGGTTTCATCTCTCGTTCAATGAATATTTATCCTAATCAAGACGGTGGCAACAGCTCCAGCACTACGTTATTGTCCGCCGGGGCAAAGTCCGGTTGCCATTCATTAGAGGGATTTTCTGTATCATTTTCCATAAAGTCCGCAAACTTTTTTATTGCCTCAGTCATTTCGGTAGTCATTTTTTCGTCGCCTGCCACATGGGCTATAAATACCGTTGCAATCAGCTCTGCCAGCCGGTTCACCACCTCGTCGGACAAAAAAGGGAGCCGTTGCTTCACCTTGCCACGAGCCATCTGCTCGGCAAAATGGAACTTGGCGATGCTATCCTGCTTTGCCAAATGAGGTACGTTGGGCAACGACGAAATCAGCCGTGTGCTTATGCTCAATCGCTGCCCATCCCAAAGCATCTGCCTGAAAGGGAACGGATACGACGATAGCGAACC
>JBHBVA010000172.1:0-3806 GCA_041793355.1 Bacteroidota bacterium
AAAGTTATTGATACGGGAATGGGCTTTGAGCGTCTTTGTATGGCGGTGCAGGGCAAATTATCTAACTACGACACAGACCTTTTTCAAACCGTAATAGCGAAAATCGGCGAAATTTCGGGCAATAGATATGGTGTTGATGCAAAAAAAGATATTGCTATGCGGGTGATTGCCGACCACGTTCGCACCATAGCTTTTGCCATCACAGACGGACAGTTGCCCGGCAACGCTAAGGCGGGCTATGTTATTCGCCGTATCTTGCGACGTGCCGTTCGCTACGGTTACACGTTCTTGGGTATGAAGGAGGCATTTATGTATAAGCTCACACCCACACTCATAGAGGTGATGGGCGATGCTTATCCCGAACTACAAGCTCAAAAAACGCTTATCGAAAAGGTGATGAAAGAGGAAGAAGATTCTTTTCTCCGCACATTGGAAACCGGTATTCGCTTGCTGGATAAGCAGATAGAGGAGCTAAAAGCCTCTAAGCAACCGATGCTGAAAGGTGATGTGGCATTTCAGTTGTACGATACTTATGGCTTTCCGCTGGACTTGACAGAGCTGATTTTGCGAGAAAATAATCTGGTGGTAGATGCCGACGGCTTCGATGCCGAAATGCAAAAGCAAAAAGAGCGGGCTCGCAATGCCGCCGCAGTAGAAACCGGCGACTGGGTAGTGATAGCTGAGGGCGATACTCAATTTGTGGGGTATGATGTTACCGAGTGCGAAACCCGAATACTCCGTTATCGCAAAGTGAAGCAAAAAAATCAGGAGTTCTACCAAATCGTATTGGATAAAACACCTTTCTATGCCGAGATGGGTGGACAAGTGGGCGATAGCGGTACACTCACCGGCGATAATGGCGAGCGTTTGGATATTTTTGACACCAAACGCGAAAACAACCTGCCTGTGCATTTGGCAACTAAGCTTCCTGCCGACCTTACAGGCGGTTTTGTTGCTCAAATAGACAAAGGCAAACGCACTGCCACCGAGTGCAATCACACAGCAACACACCTCCTACACGAGGCTTTGCGTGAAGTGCTTGGCTCACACGTGGAGCAAAAAGGCTCGTTCGTTTCGCCTGCCGTTTTACGATTCGACTTTGCTCACTTTCAAAAAATGACCAACGAGGAAATTCGTCAAGTGGAGCAGTTGGTAAACAATAAAATTCGTGCTAACTTCCCCCTCGAAGAAAACCGTTGCGTACCCATTGCACAAGCCAAAGCGATGGGAGCAATGGCTCTGTTTGGCGAGAAATATGGCGAGGAGGTTCGCACCATCCGTTTTGGCTCGTCTATCGAGTTGTGTGGAGGAACACACATCTCCCGCACAGGCAATATCGGCTTGTTCCGTATAATGACCGAAGGAGCCATCGCCGCAGGAGTACGTCGTATCGAGGCAGTTACCGCTTTGGAAGCGGAAAAATTAGTTTATCTACGCGAGGACACTTTCCGTGAGGTGCAAACCCTGTTGAACAATGCTCCCGATTTGAAGATTGCCGTGAAAAAATTCATCGAGCAAAACGAAGAATTGAAAAAACAAGTGGAAGGCTTTACGCAAGAAATGGCGGAACGTTTGAAAAAGCACATTCTGGAGCAAGACAACGTGGTAAACGGCGTTCGCCTTTATTCGATGCAAGGAAAATTTGCTCCCGAAGTGGTAAAGGATATAGCTTTCGGTATCCGTTCGCAACAATCGGAAAAAACGGCATTTGTGGCGGCAACCTCACATCAGGATAAGCCTCAACTGCTGGTGATGCTTACCGACGATTTGGTAGCCGGCGGAATGGACGCAGGCAAAATGGTTCGCGAAGCTGCCAAACATATACAAGGTGGCGGCGGCGGACAGAAGCACTTTGCTACAGCCGGCGGTAAGAATATAGACGGATTGAGCCGGGCCTTACAGGAATTGACCTCCAATTTTTAAAAGTCGGTTCATCATATTTCCAAAGTAAAGAGGCTACTTTTTTTCGAGTAGCTTCTTTATCTTTTATGGATACTAAAATCCAGGTTAGGCCGTTGAGAAAACTATGCTGGATGCTTAAAGGCTAAAGCACAACTTTTTTCTACTGCGTAATTTGGGTTTAAAGCATCTTTTTACTGTAATAAAAAAAGCCCCGCAGATAGGCGAGGCACTAGATGTTTTCACAACGGAATAATCCTTATTGTGAGAAGCTTTCAATGGTGCAAAGATAAGTATATATTGGGATTCTGCAAAATATTTACCGAATTTTATTGTGTAAAAAAAAGCTAATGTATTATGAAACGTACTTTGTTTTTAATTTAGGGACAAACAACACACATCGTTATACGTTGGATGTTTTTTATATTCAAGATATTGTGTACCATCTGCTAAGATACAAAAGTTGAAAACTTCCTATAGCAAGCAGTTCTCCACAACGTATGCTTATGGAATATGTGTGTCATCCACATAGTTGTGATGAAAGCCAACTTCTATCCCAATTTTTTTTGCTACTTTTGTGCTTCCATTTCTATTCGCTTTTGGGGTAAACAGAAGTGGTAAATATATTTTTTTAATAAGCTGTAAAATAAAGGTTTGTATGCTTGAAGAGCGAAATACGGGATTTTTTGCAAGTATTCCCACCGTAACGAAAAACTTGGTAATCATCAATCTTATCTGCTGGTTTGCTCAAATGGTGTTTGCCAAACAAGGTGTGGATTTGACTAATTTGTTGGGTTTGCACTTTTTTGAAAGTGAGAACTTCCGTTTATTCCAGTTTTTCACTTATATGTTTATGCACAACCCCGATAGTATTACACACGTCATTTTCAATATGTTTGCGGTGTATATGTTTGGGCAAACGCTGGAAACGGTGTGGGGGTCGAAACGTTTTTTCTTGTATTATACCCTCACGGGAATTGGTGCAGGCATAGTGCAACAATTGGCTTGGATGTTCGACCTGCGTGAGCTGTTTGCCAATCCGCAAATGCAGGTAAACATTGGTACGGCCATCGTGCAGCAATCAGAGTTCTTCAACTTAATGCCTCCCACCGTAGGTGCTTCGGGAGCTGTTTTTGGTATTCTGCTTGCTTTCGGGATGCTTTTCCCTAATGCTCGCCTGATGTTGTTGTTTCCGCCTATCCCCATCAAGGCAAAATGGTTTGTGATAGGCTACGGAGTAGTGGAATTGGTGTTAGGGGTAGCCAATTTTTCGGGTGATAACATAGCACACTTTGCACACTTGGGAGGAATGCTTTTTGGCATCGTCCTTATTTTGTGGTGGCGTAAAACAAAGGAAATCGAATAATGGATATTTGGCAAAATATTAAGTATCAATTTAATACCGGTAATATGTTGATGAAAATTATCCTCATCAACATATTTGTATTTGTGGTTGCGGGTCTGCTAAAGGTAGTGTGTTATCTGTTTCAGTTTTCCGCTCTCAGTTGGGAGGTAATTCTCTCTTTACCATCGGATTGGGAACTTTTCTTCGTTCGTCCTTGGACGGTTTTCACCTATATGTTCCTCCACGATGGAGTGTGGCACATTCTGTTCAATATGCTGATGCTTTATTGGTTCGGGCAGATGTTTTTGCTACGATTCAGTGAGCGTCATCTTTTGGGGCTTTATTTGCAGGGGGGAATTGCCGGAGGACTTCTATTTGTATTGGCATATACGTTTCTTCCCGTACTGACTACTAAATTCGGTATGCTACAAGGGGCCTCTGCGGCAGTGATGGCAGTGGCTTTCGGTGTTTCGGTGTATGCTCCCAAACAGCAAGTTCGCCTTTTTTTGATAGGCAACGTACAGCTTGTGTACATCGCCTTGGCGATGTTGCTGATAGACCT
>JBHBVA010000173.1:0-6427 GCA_041793355.1 Bacteroidota bacterium
AACAGTCTTTGCTTAATTTCGTACTGACCTACAACGTCTTTAAACACAAAGCCCCTCCGTTTTTTTCTTAGTAAATCTCCTTTGCTATCTGCCGCACGCTGTCCGTAGCCAGTAGCGAGTAGAAATGCAAACTGGGTACACCGCTCTTTATCAATTCCTTACATTGATGTATTCCCCACTCTATACCCACAGCCTTAGCTTGTTCATCCGTTTGGCATTTCATCAGTTCGGTAGCAAGCTCCATCGGGATGTCCGAACGGAACACACGTGGCAGCACCGTCAGTTGGTCTTGCTTCACGATGGGTTTCACACCGGGGATAATGGGTATTGTGATACCCATTTGGCGGCATCTCTCCACGAACGAGAAATATTTTTCGTTATCAAAAAACATCTGAGTAACAAGATATTCCGCTCCCAAGTCCTGTTTCATTTTGGCATACATCAGGTCTGTTTCCATATTGGGTGCTTCCTCGTGTTTTTCGGGGTAGCAAGCCATTCCGTAGCGGAAAGGTGTTTCAAACGCTTCGAAACGTTCACCATCGGCAGAAATACCGTTATTAAAATCGTTCACCTGCTTCTGCAAGTCGGTAGCGTGATGATTAAATGTTCCCTCTATTTTGGGTCCATTTTTATGAGCATCTCCTCTGAGTAACAATAAGTTGTGTATCCCTAAAAAGTTCAGGTCGATAAGGGCATATTCCGTTTCCTCTCGCGAAAAGCCCTTGCAAATCATATGAGGAATGGCGGTTATACCATATTTTGCCTGAATGGCGGCAGCAATTGCCACCGAGCCCGGACGCTTCCGAACGTTTACTTTTTGAATGCTTCCATCGGGCAATTCCTTAAAAATATTCTCGCTGTGATGCGTAGTGATGTTAATGTATTTGGGGTCGAACTCTATCAGTTTATCGATAATCGAAAATACTTTTTGGATGCTATTGCCTTTCAAGGGAGGCAATATCTCGAACGAAAAAGCCGTCTTAGCCTCTCTATTGATAAGTTCTGTAACAGATGCTTTTAGCATAACTAATTGATATATTGAATGTTATATTATTTAAAAAACGCCTTAAAAATATCGTTTCCGTTGGCGTAAATGAGCAACGCAAACAAGAGTATCATTCCTGCCGTCGTAGCATATTCCATAAACTTGTCGCTGGGCTTGCGACGTGCCACAATCTCGTACAAGAGGAACATTATATGCCCTCCGTCCAAAGCCGGGATAGGTAGCAAATTCATCACGGCAAGCATTATGGATAGAAAGGCGGTAAGGAACCAAAAGCCCAGCCAATCCCATTGAGCAGGAAACAGATTGCCGATAGCGGCAAAGCCTCCCAGATTAGATGCCCCCTCTTTGGTAAACACAAATCGCAGTTGCCCCACATAGCCTTGCAAAGTTTCTTTCGCCAACTTCAAACCTGCGGGGAAAGATTCCAAAAAGCTGTATTGGTCGGTTATCACATCACCGGCTACCGGCATAGTAGCAATGCCCAACACCGCCGTACTGTCTATACGGGCAGCCATCTGAATAGTAGAATCTCCACGCATAACATTGACTTTCACTTCTTTACCAATATTTTCTTTCAACAGACTGCTCAACTGTGACAAGGTAGAAGCGTCTGCGTTGTTCACGGTAAGAATGCGGTCCCCCTTTTTTATCCCTATCCGATGGGCAATACCTTGCGGAGCAACGCTATCCACTACCGACGGTACGATGGGTGTGTAAGCCACCTTTCGGGAAGCAATCAAACTGTCGGCAAATGCCTCCGGCATCTGCAAAGTAATCACTTTTCCATCACGTTCCACCTGCAATTCTTTAGCATTGGCAAATTGCATATAAGTGTTCATATCCAGCGTTTTATCCATTCTTGCACGTAGCATCTCTCCATCGGCACTTATCAGTTTGTCGCCGTCTTGCAAGCCAGCTTGGCGAGCCGCCTCGCTATACATCATTCCGTGCTTAAGGTCTTTGAAGTTTGTGTAGCTGTCGCCCCACGCAAACACTATCATCGAATAGATGAAGATAGCGAGCAACACGTTGAAAAGCACACCACCTGCCATTACCAAGAGCCGTTGCCACGCCGGTTTGGAGCGAAACTCCCAAGGCTGTTCGGGGCGAGCCATCTGCTCTTTGTCCATCGACTCGTCTATCATTCCGGAAATTTTCACATACCCGCCCAGAGGTAACCAACCAATGCCGTACTCGGTATCGCTGCCTTTGGGTTTAAACTTGAACAAAGAGAACCAAGGGTCAAAAAAGAGGTAAAATTTTTCTACCCGTATGCCAAACAAGCGAGCAAACAAGAAGTGCCCCAATTCGTGAATCACTATCAGTATCGACAAGCTCAAAATAAGCTGCAATGCCTTTATTACTATTATTTCCATTTGTTGTTATCGTATTAATATTCTATGTTTCAATTATTTATTATAGACAAAGCTATTCTACGGGCTTCGGCATCGGTTTCCACAAAGTCCTGATAGGTAGCATTCTGCACAAAAGTAGCTCTCTGCATCGTGGTTTCCAACACATCGCTCATCTGCAAAAAGCCCAACTTATCCTGTAAAAAGTGGCTCACTGCCACCTCGTTAGCTGCATTCAGTATGCAGGGCATATTTCCCCCTTTGTCTATCGCCTCGTAAGCAAACGCTAAGTTTCGGAAGCGATTAAGGTCAGGCTCCTCAAATGTTAAAGTACTCATTTTCAAAAAGTCCACCCGTTCAAAATCGGTCTTTACCCGTTCGGGATAAGTGAGAGCGTACTGAATGGGTAAACGCATATCGGGCATCCCCAATTGTGCCATCACAGACGAGTCTTGAAACTGCACCATCGAGTGCACAATCGACTGAGGATGCACAAGCACCTGTATTTGAGATGGTTCCAATCCGAACAACCACTTTGCTTCAATCATCTCGAAGCCTTTGTTCATCATTGAGGCCGAGTCGATAGTAACCTTTGCCCCCATATCCCAGTTGGGATGTTTTAGTGCATCTGCCTTAGTTACGTAACGTAGTTCATCCTTACTTTTCGTACGGAACGGACCACCGGATGCCGTAAGCAGAATTTTTTCGATAGCCCCTCTTTCTCCATTCAAGCACTGAAAAATAGCGGAATGTTCCGAATCCACAGGCAAAATAGGTACTTGATATTGCATTGCCAAGTTCATAATCAACTCGCCTGCCACCACCAACGTTTCCTTATTGGCAAGTGCTATTGCCTTGCCTGCTTTGATGGCGTGGATAGTGGGCTTCAAACCCGAATATCCTACCAATGCCGTGAGCACCACATCAATAGGCTCACTCTCCACCACTTGTGCTATGGCATCTGCTCCCGCCCACACCTTGATGGGCAAATCGCTTAAAGCCTCACAGAGCGGCGTGTACAAACTTTCGTTGCCTATAACCACCATTTCGGGCATAAACTCGCGTGCCTGCTCCGCCAGCAAATCCATCTGATTATTAGCCGTCAAGGCATACACTTCAAAGCGGTCGGGATTGGCTCGCACCACCTGCAAGGCTTGCGTACCAATCGACCCCGTAGAACCCAAAATGGCTATTTTCTTTTTTATAATGTCCATTTTTCAAACTTATCCTCTTCTTAAAACGAGATATACGTTTCCGGATTAAGAGCTTTCCCTTTGTCCCAAAGCTCAAACTGCAAACTGTAAATCCCTTTTTTGTTTTTGCTCGGAGCAACGATGGCTACCGCTTCACCCGTCCGCACCTTATCGCCCGCCTTTCGGAGCAACAAGCCGGCATTTTTGTAGATGGCTACAATTCCGTTAGAATGCTGTATTTGAATAAAATAACCATTTGCAGGGTCAAACCCCGTAAAGGTTACGACTCCCTCCATTGCCGCCACTACCGTTTCTTTTTCCGATGCCGAAATCTCCAATCCAAAGTGCCTTGATGACAGATTAAATTTCTGACTAACAACACCTTTCATAGGTGGTAACATCACCACACTTTCGGCATCCGACTCCGTTTGCATTCCTGCGGACAAATTGTATCGTTCCGCCTGTTGATAACTCTCCGTAAAGTTTTTTTCCGCCTCACTCTGTGCCAAAATACCATTGTCCGTCGAAACCAACAACGCACTATCCGTCCTCACCGAATCGATACTAACTTTCCCCGTCAAGGCTGCATACAAATTGGTCAGATACACCTCTTGCTGATGTACTTTTTGCTCCAACGAGTCGATAACAAGTGCCTTTTGCAACACCATCCGCCGAACCTCGTTGCCCGAATATCCGGGCAGATAATTGCGTATAGGTGTGGATATGATGAGAATAGCCGTGATGGTAACCAACGCCACAGCGAAAACCAAAACAACCATAGCAACAGAAAATTTGGACGCTTGCAAACGAGCCACCTCCGATAAGGTGTGCCCATCTTTTATGGAGAGCCTGTAAGGTAAATGTAGCCTCTTCCAAAACTTCTGTATTTTTTCTTTTCTCTGCTTCATCAAACAGTTATTACAGTATTTCTCAAACAAATAGCACCGAAGAATCCATTTTCGGAAACAAATACCGTAGAATTCGACCTACAAAGATAAAAATTTAATATGGCACAGCCAAGCATTACCATTGCCTCACAATGCTTTCTGCATCGTACAAACTTAAACAGCAAGTGCAGCACCAAACATCAACCTACAAACGACTATTTTCACGTATTAAAAAATTAAAACTCCTACATCATTACACCCAAACACTAAAAACACAAAATACGAATACCATTTCAATCGGATATTTCGGCAAGCAACTGATTGATGTTTTTTTGAAAAATGGGATGTATAACGTACGGAGCTATCTCTGCCAACGGTTCTAAAACAAACAACCGCTCGTGCATACGCGGATGTGGCACTATCAGTCGCTCGGTATGCAACATCGAATCTTCGGCCAGCAGCAAATCAATATCCATTGTTCTATCCTGATAAACAAGATTTTGCGATTTTTGCAGCCGCCCCAATTCTCGTTCTATAGCTTCTGTACGCAACAAAATATCCTCAAGCGAAAGCTCCGTTTGCACCTTGCACACGGCATTCAAAAAAAGGATAAGAGGAGGAAAAACCTTCAGGGGAAGTTTCATAAAAAGCGGATACGGAAGCTACCTCCCCTACCCGCTCTGCTATTTGGGTCAAAGCCTGTTGCAAAAGCTCTTGCCTATTGCCTTTATTAGACCCTAATCCTAAATAAATCAACATTTTACAATATCAACATTGCATCACCATACGTACCAAAGGTATAGCCCTCTTTCACTGCCAAATTGTAACATTCCATCATTTTATCATATCCGCCAAAGGCACAAGCCATCATCATCAGCTGACTTTGAGGATAGTTAAAATTGGTAATAAAGGCATCTGCTACCGTAAAATCGTGCGGAGGGAAAATAAACTTATTTGTCCACGTATCCACCATTTTGATGTGTCCGTTGGTACTCACAATTGTTTCTGCCGCCCGCATCACAGAGTAGCCCACCAAGCAAATTTTGCTACCATTATCTTTGGCATTGTTCACAAAATCCGCAGTTTCTTGCGAAATAAGCATTTGTTCGGAATCAGCCTTAAATTTAGTCAAATCCTCCACATCAATATCGCGATAGTTGCCCAATCCCGAATGAACGGTAATAAATTTAAAATCTACCCCTTTGATTTCCATCCGCTTAAGCAACTCTCGGCTGAAGTGCAAACTTGCCGCAGGAGCCACTACGGCCCCTTCGTGTTTCGCAAAAATGGTTTGATAACGTTCCTTATCGATAGCTTCTTCTCCACGCTCCAAATACTTAGGTATGGGCGTTTCTCCCAACGAAAATAGTAGTTTACGAAACTCCTCCGGGGTGCCATCGTACAAAAAACGCAATGTTCGTCCACGCGACGTAGTGTTGTCAATTACCTCTGCCACCAGAGAGTCGTCTTCACCAAAGTACAACTTATTGCCTATCCGAATTTTACGAGCAGGATCTACCAATACGTCCCAATAATGCAACGGAGCATTCAGTTCACGCAACAAAAACACCTCAATTTTCGCACCCGTTTTTTCTTTATTTCCATAAAGGCGGGCCGGAAAAACCTGTGTATCGTTCATCACAAACACATCTTTCTCGTTGAAGTATTCCAATACATCCTTAAAAATCCGATGTTCCACCTCTCCCGTTTTGCGATGAATCACCATCAGACGGCACTCGTCCCGATTTTTTGACGGATACTTTGCCACCAGCTCACCCGGCAAATCAAACTTGAATTGTGATAATTTCATATTTTACTTTAATTTCTTCTATTCATTTTTTATCAAAAGAGGCAACAATTAGTTGCTATTTCCGGCAAAAAGACTCGCAATGAATACGTCTAAATCGTCCACCGATTGACAATCTTCCACACGCACATCACCAACAGGGGTACGCCGCAAAGCCGTTAAATGCCCTCCCGATTGCAACG
>JBHBVA010000174.1:0-9567 GCA_041793355.1 Bacteroidota bacterium
CCGAAATCGCCCCAACCTTTGTAGCGAGCCAGGTCGCGATTGTTTTCGCCATCCACAAGCGGAATCCACACTTTGCCATACCACTGCCAGTTGCGGTTGAAATAGAGCTCGTTAGTCAAACTTATTTTGTTCCAGCTACGCGATTCTTCTTCGCTACGTCCGTTCGACTCGTGCTCGAATTGAAACAACAGTGCACCCAGCACTTTATTGTTGTAAATCAACGCTTTACCCAATCCGATACCGGGGTTATAATTGATGTCGCGAAAGGGAAACGACTTTTTGAATACGTCCCAAATAGCTATTTGGCTGTAAGTGAGGAACAAATAAGTTCTGAACGGTAAACGGCTATCCGTAAGGCGGTGCCCGATGCTTATCTGAAATTTGGCATCGGAGGTATTGCTGTTGTGCTTGCCAAATACGTCTGTTCCTGCTACAAAATAGTTGTCTTTGAAGATGTTGAAGGCCGGCAGGTCGTCAAATCGTCGCAAAATGCTGTCTGCATTAAATTCGGACATATTTTCGTCGAAAAGGGTGCGTACCACGTTTTCGGTATTGCGTTGTTGGCGTAGTTTCATCTTTTCTCTAAAAGACAGCTTCATAGAAGCAGGGACTTCTCGCTTTTTCAACAATTTTTCATCAGGGGGAATAGATGCAGCGGTTACCGATTGCGGAACATAAGCCTGTATCGAAACACTAATCGTCGCCAACAAGCTCAGTAACACTAATTTCATACTCAAATTTTCTTTTTTAACACTCACACACTTCTAATTTAAAGTGCAAAGGTAAACATTTTTAAGCTAATTAACCATATATTTGTATCACAGTGAAACAAATATCCGTATCTTTGCTCCGTCGTATTATGAAGGTCTATACTTTTTACGAGGTAGGTTTGATAGCGACTTTTCAACTTTAAATTTAAGGTAAATCAAAAAAGAAAGGAATTGAAATTATGAAAAAAGTAATTTTGTCTGCCGTAATGGCATTGGCTATGGTAGCTTCAGGTACAGTAGTGGCTCAAAACACAACCAAATCTACTGCAAAAACCGAAAAAACTTGCTCCGACAAAAAATCGGGAGAATGTAGCAGCAAAACCAAAGACGCAAAGGCTTGCGACAAAAAGGCAAAAAAAGAGACTAAAAAATCTTGCTGCAAAACAAAAACAGAAAGCACAAAAAAGTAAATTCGTAGCAATTTAGTTTTTTGAACATCTACCCAAACCACCTTTCCCCTAAAGCTCGTAATACCACGAGTGCCGGAATGGTGGTTTCCGTTCTTTTTTCGGGCACAGCTAAAACAACACACAATCCGCCGTAGGATTAAAAAGTTACTCTACAGAAGTTCCCAACGAGATACACCTCTATTCTGCTTTTATTACGCCCCTCGCCACAGAGGTATAATATTTCGCTTTTTCAACCTAAATAGGCATTCGCTTATTGAAAAAAAAGCATTACCTTTGCTTGCTGTACGATGACAAGCTTTTTATGGACATTAACGATATTCGTGAGCGTGTAAAAGACGTGTTTACCACGTATTTGCAGAATAATCAGCATCGGAAAACCCCCGAAAGATATGCAGTATTAGACCATATATACTCTCTGAAAGGACACTTCGATATGGAATCGCTGTACAATTCGATGTTGCAGTCCGGTTTTAGAGTCAGCCGTGCCACCCTGTACAACACCATAGAGCTGTTGCTTCAATGCGGACTGGTAGTGAAGCACCAGTTTGGAGCAAATGTTTCGCAATACGAACGGGCTTATGGTAACGAAAATCACGACCATCTGATTTGTACCCAATGCGGAAGCGTAAAAGAATTTCGCAACGAAAACCTATTCTCGCTGGGTAAACAGAAACATCTAAAGCGTTTTAAAGTAAGCTACTACAGCACTTATATTTACGGCACGTGTGCCAAATGCCAACGTCAGAAACTGGTGGAGTAACGAAAAATCAAAAAAGAGCTCGAAAAAAAAGCTCCGCAGGGAAATAAGAAATAATCAGTATCTCAAAATAAGAAATTTAAATAATCACATATTTAACCGATAACAGCAGATGAAAGTAGATGTTTTGTTAGGCTTGCAATGGGGCGACGAAGGTAAGGGCAAAATTGTAGATGTACTTACCCCGCAATACGACACCATTGCCCGTTTTCAGGGGGGTCCGAATGCCGGACATACTTTGATTTTTGAAGGCAAAAAATATGTTCTCAGGTCAGTTCCGTCAGGAATTTTTCAGGGAGACAAGGTGAATATCATTGGCAATGGCGTAGTGCTCGACCCGGCTCTGTTTAAAATTGAGATAGAGGCACTTGAACAATCGGGACACACCTTGACACACCGCCTGCTAATATCCAAAAAGGCACACCTGATACTACCCACTCATCGTCTGCTGGACCAATGCTACGAAACAGCTAAAGGCGACCAAAAAATTGGTACCACAGGCAAAGGCATCGGCCCCACTTACACCGACAAAGTGGGACGAAACGGTATGCGTGTGGGAGATATTCTGCATAATTTCGATGAAAAATATGCCGTTGCAAAAGCTCGCCACATACAAATATTTGAGCAGTACGGATTCGACTACTCCGAACTTCAGGCCATTGAAAAAGAGTGGTTTGAGGGATTGGAAAAACTCAAGCAATTTGCATTTGTTGATAGCGAACATCTGATAAACGAACAAATAACCGCAGGTAAAAAAGTTCTGGCAGAAGGTGCACAAGGCACTATGCTCGACGTAGATTTCGGCTCGTATCCGTTTGTAACCTCGTCCAGCACCATCACCGCAGGTGCCAGCATCGGACTGGGTATTTCTCCTCAAAAGGTGGGAGACGTATATGGCATATTCAAGGCATATTGCACACGTGTGGGCAGTGGACCTTTTCCCACAGAACTGAACAATGAAGTGGGCGAAGAAATTCGTCGCATCGGGTTTGAATTTGGTGCAGTAACAGGTCGCCCCCGCCGTTGCGGATGGGTAGATTTGGTGGCACTACGTTACGCTATAATGTTAGACGGCGTAACCCGACTGATAATGACCAAAAGCGATGTTTTAGACTCGTTCGACACGATAAAAGCTTGTGTGGCATACCGCATAGATGGCGAAGTGGTTCGAGATTTTCCCTACGAAGTGGACAACGTGGAACCTATCTACCGCGAATGTAAAGGCTGGAAAACCGATATGTCGCAAATAAAAAGCGAAAACGATTTTCCCCAAGCATTTACGGACTACATTCATTTCTTGGAAGAGGAATTAGGCGTACCCATCAGCATCGTTTCGTTGGGCCCCGACAGAGAGCAAACCATCTTCCGCAAGGATAAATAAAAAACCGTCCGCATTAAAGCATAAAGCATCTTATAACAATATCGGCCTGCTTTTTTTTGAAAATAAGCAGGCCTGTATTGAACAAAATTATGTACTTTTGCGTTCCGGAAAAAAAAATATACACAAGAGGGAAGTTAGATGAGGCAGTTAAAAATCACGAAATCGATTACCAACCGTGAAAGTGCGTCGCTCGATAAATATCTGCAAGAAATTGGTAGAGAGGACCTTATAACGGTAGAAGAGGAAGTAGAATTGGCACAGGCCATTAAACGTGGCGACAAAAAGGCACTTGAAAAACTGACGAGAGCCAATTTAAGGTTTGTTGTTTCGGTAGCTAAGCAATACCAAAATCAAGGACTTAGCTTACCCGACCTTATCAACGAGGGAAATCTGGGGCTTATCAAAGCTGCCGAAAAGTTTGATGAAACACGAGGTTTCAAATTCATCAGTTATGCCGTATGGTGGATTCGTCAATCCATTTTGCAGGCACTGGCCGAGCAATCGCGGATTGTGCGTTTGCCACTCAATCAGGTTGGGTCTTTAAATAAAATCAGCAAGGCGTTCTCCAAATTTGAACAGGAACACGAACGTCGTCCATCGGCAGAAGAGTTGGCCGAACAGTTGGATATTCCCGTAGATAAGATTTCGGACTCACTGAAAGTATCCGGCAGACACATATCAATGGATGCTCCTTTCGTGGAGGGCGAAGACAACAGCCTATTGGATGTGCTGGTGAACGACGATGCCCCCATTGCCGACCGAACACTTATCAACGAATCGCTACAGCAGGAAATAGACCGTGCTTTATCCACTCTTACCGAACGCGAGAGCGACATTATCAAAATGTTTTTTGGTATCGGCTACCAAGAAATGACTTTGGAGGAGATTGGAGATAAATTTCAGCTGACACGTGAACGTGTTCGCCAAATAAAGGAGAAAGCCATCAAACGCCTGCGAAGCAATTCTCGTAACAAACTATTGAAGAGCTATTTAGGATAAAAAAGTGTTCATCTTAACGATAAGATATTCAAAACTTTAGCAACAAAAAAAACTCTCTACACCGGAAAGGTATAGAGAGTTTTTTTATGAGGAGTTTTTGCAGAGCTATTCGCCAAACAGCTTGATAATGTTGTCCAAAAACATTTGCACCGAGATAGCAAGCAACACCACCCCGAAGAATTTGCGAAGTACATAAACACCCTCATTGCCTATCAGCCGCACTGCCGTATGCAAATTGCGAAGTACGAAATAGGCAAATACCATATTCAAAAACAGGGCGATAAGAATAACCTCCACCTCAAAAACGCTACGGTAGGCAATCAGTCCGGTAAATGTGCCCGGCCCTGCAAGCAACGGAAAAACGATTGGCACCAAAGCACTTTTGGGGCTGGGCGACTCGTAGCGGAACACGTCAATACCCAACAACATCTCTATGGCCATCACAAAAAATACTACCGCTCCTGCCACACCCATATGGGCCTTATCGAGGCTCAGAAGGTCCAAAAACTTATCCCCCAAAAAGAGGAAAGTAGTCATCAGCAAAAAGGCAATAACCACATACTTAAAGGCTTCTATCTTTTTGCCATCCTGCTCCAATTTCAGGTAGATGGGTACCGAGCCTAAAACATCAATCAAAACGAAAAGCACTACAAACACACTCCAGATGTGCTTTAACTGCAATAGAATAAAATCGAAATCCATAAATACTATTTTTTATTTTCCCTAAAATACAAACTACTGATTTACAACCATTTTTTGCGACGGAAGTAGAAAAGGATGCCCAACGACGAGCAAAGCATCAGCAGTACCGCCACCAGATAACCGTACTTCCATTCCAATTCGGGCATCACCTTAAAGTTCATTCCATAAATGCTGGCAATGAGCGTAGGTGGCATAAACACTACCGAAATGATGGTAAATATCTTAATGATTTTGTTTTGGTCGATATTAACGAAACCCAGAAATGTATCTTGTAAATACTCCAAACGGTCGAAACTGAAGCGGACGTGTTCCAACAGCGAATTGATGTCCTTCACGATAATGGTGAGCTTTGAATGCAACTCTGAGGGCATCAGTTCGCTTTTGAGCATACTGGACACAGCTCGTTGCTTATCGATAATGTTTTCGCGGAGCAACATCGTTTTTTCCTGCAAGTCTTTGATTTCCATCAACAGTTCTTCGTCAGCCTCGTTGATAGTCAGGCTCTTACTCAAGTCGTTAATCTCCTGCGTCATTCTTTCAATCATATCGGCATCCACCTCTACCCGTGTTTCCAAGATGGCCACAAACACGTGATAACCGGTGGGATAGAGTTTGGGATTTGCCGAAATTTTTTTCACCGTTTCCTGAAACGATTTCAAATTTTCGCTCCGCACGGTAATGAGAATGTTGTTTTTGAGAATGAAAGAAACGGGTTCGCGGTCGAAATCGGGCAACAAAAAGTTTGAGTTTACCACCAACGAATCGTGAGTTTCCATATAGCGAGAGGACATCTCAATTTCAATCATTTCCTCCTCTTCCTGAATGTAAATCTTCAGATAATCCTCCAATTCTGCTTCCACCTCTTCGTCCACGTCGTTAAGGTCAATCCACAGAAAGTTTTTGATAGGATTGGTTTTAAGAAACTCGATGCTTCTACTTACTCGTATTACATTATCCTTATGGTAATAAAGCTTTACTTCCGACATTTTTCCCTCCTTTCCTTTTTTTACTTATTCCCTCAAAAAAAAAATACCGGTTGTTGCCGATGCAACACACCTTTCTGAATTTATTTCGTTGCCCCCGACGGCAAGTTTGCTTGTGCAATCAGAGTCAATTGCTCAAAATCGGCCACCGAAAGCTGTTCGGGGCGTTTGTCAAAAATCGGGAGGGCAAAAGCTTCGCTATTCTTCCCCAAGAGGGGCTTCAAAGAGTTTCGCAACGTTTTTCGCCGTTGGTTGAATGCCGTTTTCACTACCGTGCGAAACAGCCTTTCGTCGCAAGTAAGCGTGTTGCGTTGGTTGCGGGTGAGCCTCACCACTGCCGATTTCACTTTCGGCGGAGGGTCGAACACTTTTTCGCTTACCGTGAACAGGTATTCCACATCGTACCAAGCCTGCAACAGCACGGACAGTATGCCGTAAGCTTTGCTACCGGGCGATGCCGAAATGCGTTCGGCAACCTCTTTCTGTATCATTCCCGCACAACAAGGAATCTGTTCCTTATTGTCCAAAAGTTTGAAAAATATTTGCGACGAGATGTTGTAAGGATAATTGCCTATAAGGCAAAATTCGCCATCGAAAACGGAACGGAGATTCAACTCCAAAAAGTCGGCTTCTATAACGTTGTGAGCCAGCTCCGGAAAGCGTTCCTTCAGGTAGGGAACGCTCTCACGGTCAATTTCCACTACTTTCAATTCAGCGGGCTTGGTCAAAAGGTATTGCGTAAGCACACCCATTCCCGGTCCCACTTCCAGTATGGGCAAGCCGGCAAATGCGTCTATTGCATCCGCTATGCGTTGGGCAATCTTTAAGTCGGTAAGAAAATGTTGCCCCAAAAACTTTTTGGCTTTTACCTCTTGCACGTTATCTTCAGATTATTTTACGGCGAGTTATCACCTCTCCTCTTTCGGCTTGCAAAAGTAGTATTTTATTGCCGAAAGCGGAAATCAATTTTTACTTAAATTTCCACATCGGGCACTCCTCTACATCACAATATCTTTGGGTGGTTCGCCATCTTCATCTTTGAGCGATGGCAAGTGGATATTGTATTTGGTGGCAAGAATACGCACAAAACCTACTACCACCGATGTAGCCAAGCCACAAGTTACGGCATCGAGGCCCAGATGGTGAAGCGTGCAGTAAACAACACCTCCCAGCACGCACGCCACGGCGTACAGTTCTGCAGAAAATACGAGAGGAATTTCGTTGATAAGAATATCGCGGATTACGCTACCTACCACTCCCGTCATCGTACCCATCACGATGGCAAGCCAATAGGGATAGTCCAAAGCGATGGTTTTTTCCAAACCTACCACTACAAAAAGGCTCAATCCGAAAGTATCGAACCAAAAGAAAGTGTTGTTGAGATGCACCAAATAACGGCGAAACGCAATTACCACCAACATAGCTAAAGCTGTACACCAAAAGTAGAGCGTGCTTTTGAGCCAAAATACGGTTTGGTCCAGCAAAAGGTCGCGGAGCGTACCTCCACCCGTTGCCGTAACAAAACCTACCACAAAGGCTCCAAACCAGTCGATGCGTTTTGCCGATGCCAACCGCACTCCACTGATGGCAAACGTTACGGCACCTATCACCTCGATAACATCCACAAACTTAACGCCATCAAAAACATTGACTGCGTCGATAAAAAGATTTAACATTACTGTAAAAAAAGCTATTATATAATTGTTTATCAATACATTATTGCTTACTGAATAATTCCACTACCGATGCAAAGTTTGCAGTTGCGGTCGTAAATCACTCCGAACTGCCCGGCAGCAATGCCTTGTATCTTGTCGTCGGAATAGATGGTGTAAACATCTCCATTTCGTTGCAGAGTTCCGAGTGTGAAGTCGGGTGTATGGCGAATTTTGAACGCTATGGGGATTTCGCCCGCAAAGTCGCTCCAAACATCCTTCGTAATAAACTGGAAACCACGCAGATGCACTACTTTTCCGTATTGAGTTTCGGGGTCGTAGCCATTGGATACGTATATCACGTTGTCATCCATATCTTTTTTCACCACAAACCAAGGTCCACAGCTTAGTTTTAAGCCACGGCGTTGCCCGATGGTGTGAAACCAAAAACCATCGTGTTCGCCCAGCACCTTGCCTGTTTCCAGCTCCACGATTTTTCCTTTCTTCGTACCTAAATATCTGCGAATAAAATCGTTATAATTTATCTTCCCCAAAAAACAGATGCCTTGACTATCCTTTCGCATAGCGGAAGGCAACTTGTTTTCGGCGGCTATTTGCCGTACTTCGCTTTTGAGCAGATGCCCAATGGGAAACATCAGCTTCGACACTTGTGCATAGTTGATTTGCCCCAAAAAGTAAGTTTGGTCTTTCACCGCATCTTTTGCCGTGCTGAGCCACGTTAGCCCATCCTGCTCCGTAGTGGTGGCATAATGCCCTGTTGCCAGTTTATCGAATTGATGCCCCCAATTTTGCTCGAAACATCCGAACTTTATCATCTTATTGCACATCATATCGGGATTGGGGGTAAGCCCGCGACGAACGGCATCGATAGTGTAGCTCACCACGTTTTGCCAATACTCTTCGTGTAGCGACACCACCTCCATCGGGCAACCATAACGCTTTGCAACAGCGGTAGTTATCTCTATATCTTCTTCAGCCGGGCAATCGATAAATCCTTGCTCGTCCTCCATCCCGATGCGGATATAAAATACAGTGGGTGTGTAGCCCATTTCCTTTAATTGATGTACTACCACCGAACTATCTACACCGCCCGAAACCAATGCTGCTATGTTCATCATTAGAAACTTTTGCTTTTACCGTTTGCCGGAACACTGTATCAAGTGTCGGCAAAACGGATGCAAAGGTACATCTATTAAGTGAGATTGTCGCATAATAATACGACAGAAATCCGACGAATACAAAAAAAGGGCCATCCCTCTCTATTCAGAGTGTATGGCCCCGACGGTGTTTGCCGACTATGTATTTTTTTCACTTGCGAGGGAAAAGATAATCCAGCGGTTGCCCTATGCTACCATTGGGCATTTGTATGCGGAGCATCGAGGCTATGGTGGGAGCTATATCTGCCATCGATACCTTTTGCGAGGTGTTTCCACGTGGCACTCCCCAACCCATCATCAGTAGTGGGATGTGAGTATCGTCGGGTGCCCACGTGCCGTGTGTGCCGCCTAAGCGACTGCCCATACTGTAGTAGCCAGGTTTTAGCACCAACTGAATTTCGCCCGAATAACGGTGATTGTAGCCATTCACAATCATCTCTCTAACAAATTGAGGAACAGTGCTTTGCTCGGCTCGTTTCATATCCACAGCATACAAAATGCCATCCATATTTTCCAGCATACGAATAATGTCCGTTTTTAGCTGTTCGAGGTTGATGCCTTGACTCTCTATAACAGGATAGTTGAGATGTGCCTGATAATTTTCGAACGAACGGATAAGGTCTGTTCTACCATATTTTTTACCCAGCTCGGCATTGGCTGTTCGCAAGGCTGTGCCATAATTCCAAGTATCACCGGGCAGTTTGTTGTCGTTCATATACTGAGCATTTGGTGTGC
>JBHBVA010000175.1:0-3259 GCA_041793355.1 Bacteroidota bacterium
AAAATGAGACACGCCAGCGAGAGTGTAAACTTTTGATACCACTCCACAGTGAAGTAGCGTATTTTGGTTTGCGTATCTCGCAAGTCGTACATTATTCCAGAGTAACGGATGGCATCCACCTGCGAAATAGCCGATGCCAACACCATCTCGCTTTGGTGATACGGCAAGTTCATTATCACCGTATCGATGCTGATGGGGCGGGCCTCACGCACGGGCGGAGGTACGTCGGCTTCTTGGGGCAGGGGAGGCGAGGGCAGATACGTATCATCCGTGTGCTGTTGGCGAAACACGTTGAAGTTTGCCAGCACGTTTACCTTTTCACGAGCATAAACACTGTCCACCAACTGTTGCAACGAGTCTATTCCGGCAGAAAGCTGTGCTATATTTTTGGTAGCTTGCGATTCGCCCATTGCAGCCTCATCCAGTCGGTTGAAATTAGCATCAAAGGGGATGATGATGTCTTTTGTTTTAAAGTTTTCGCGAGCGTAAGGCGGTGGCACGTTACCGGCTCCGCCGCCAAAACCCGATGCCATTCCCATTCGGGCACCTTGTTTGAAGTTCGAAAACTGTTGCCCTTGAAAAAGCGACAACTTCAAATAATCCTTGCCGGCAGACATACGCATCTTGGCAGAGTCGCATACGATAATTGCCATATTATCCAGTCCGCCCGAAATGCTATAAATCATCACTCCGTGCAAAGTTTTGGTCTGCTCGTTTTTTCGTTTTACGAACAAGTTGTAGCCCTCAATTTCGCTGTAAAATACCCCTTCGGGAATATCCAATTCGGGCGATTTGGCTTTGATGGAATAGAATAATGCTCGAAATTTGCTCTGTATCACGGGCATAGCATTATTCTGAAAAAAGAACATCCCTACTGTTAGCAATAATATAAACACGATGAGTGGACGCATCGTTTTAAACAGCGACACTCCCGCCGCTTTGATGGAGAGAAGCTCTAACTTTTCGCCCAGATTGCCAAACGTCATCAGCGAGGCAAGCAAAACCGCCAACGGCAAAGCCAGCGGCACAAGCGTGAGGGCTGCATACCAAAACAGTTCAGCCAGCACCAAAGTATCTACACCCTTGCCTACCAGCATTTCCACATACTTCCACACAAACTGCATTAGTACAATGAAAAGGCAAATCCCAAACGTCATTACAAAAACGGGGATAAAGGATTGCAGAAGATATACGTATAATCGTTTTATTCCGAGCATAAATACTCACCAAATATCGGCGGGCAAAGGTACGAAAAATTAATCCAACCGATATCCAAATGCACGCAACAGATTGTCGCGACTCCGCCAATCTTTTTCCACTTTTACAAACATTTGCAAAAACACCTGCTTGTCGAAGAATCGTTCGATGTCCTTGCGAGCCATCGAACCCACTTTTTTCAGTGCCAAGCCCTGATGCCCGATGATGATGCCCTTTTGCGTATCGCGTTCGCAAACAATCAGCACACGGATGTCGATGCGGTTATCTTTTTCCTTAAATTCCTCTACCACAACCTCTACCGCATACGGAATTTCCTTTTGATAGTACAACAAAATTTTTTCGCGAACAATCTCCGTTACAAAAAAGCGGGCAGGGCGGTCGGTCATAGCATCTTTTTCGAAGTAGGGTGGCGATTCGGGTAGCAGTTCGATGATGCGTTTGCGGATAAAATCCACGTTGAATTTATTTAGTGCCGATATGGGGATGATTTCAGCCTGTGGCAAAAGCCCCTTCCACGTTTCTACCAACTCCACCAAATTGGCTTGATTAGTTTGGTCTATTTTGTTTATTATCAGTAGTATAGGTGCGTCCACTTTTTGCACTTTGGATAGGAATGTGTCGTTTTTGTCAATTTTTTCCACCACATCCGTAACGTAAAGCAATACATCTGCATCGCTCAAAGCCGACTCCGAAAAGTTCAACATCGACTCCTGCAATTTGTAATTAGGGCGAAGCACTCCCGGCGTATCCGAGTACACAATTTGGTATTCGTCCGTATTCACGATACCCAAAATACGATGCCTCGTGGTTTGAGCTTTGGAAGTTACGATGCTCAATTTTTCGCCCACCAGCAAATTGGTAAGTGTGGATTTTCCCACATTAGGATTGCCTACAATATTCACAAAACCGGATTTGTGCATAACTATTTATGTATCAATAATATTTATCAGAATTAACAGCCAAAGGTACAACAAAAAACGCATCCTTCAAAAAGATGCGTCTTCGTCATTTTTTAGGAGAACAGAAGTTCTTCTCTCAAAGAAAGCCTACTGCGGGTCGTAAGCCCACTTCAAATACACCGAACCCCAAGTGAATCCGGCACCAAAGGCCGCCAGAATAATATTGTCACCCTTTTTGAGCTTTGGCTCCCACTCTGCCAAGCAAGTAGGTATCGTTCCTGCACTTGAGTTTCCGTATTTCTGGATGTTTATCATTACTTTGTCGTCCGAAATCCCCATTCTGCGAGCAGCGGCATCAATGATACGCAAGTTTGCCTGATGAGGCACGAACCAGCTCACATCGTCTTTTGTGAGGTTGTTTCGTTCCATAATTTCGGCGGACACATCGGGCATTTTCGATACAGCATGCTTAAATACAGCCTGCCCCTCTTGATACACAAAATGCATCTTTTTATCCACTGTTTCATGCGATGCAGGATAGGCCGAACCTCCCCCCTTCATATTCAAGTGAGGAATGCCCACACCATCGGTATGAAGTATGGCATCCATCACCCCAAAATCTTCATCGGTAGGCTCCAGAAGTACGGCAGCAGCCGTGTCGCCAAACAATGGGCAAGTAGTCCTGTCTTCGTAGTTGGTGATGGCAGTCATCTTATCGCCGCCTATCACTATCACCTTTTTGTACGAGCCCGAACGGATGAAGTTTGAGCCGGTTTCCAGAGCAAAAATAAACCCGGAACAAGCTCCCTGCAGGTCGAAACAAAAAGCATTTTTAATACCCGTTCCTTCGGCTACCAACGCGGCGGTAGAGGGGAACATGTAGTCAGGTGTAGTGGTAGCAAAGATGATAACATCAATATCTTCGGGCTTGGTGTTGGTTTTGTGCAGCAACTGCTCCACAGCTTTGATACCCATCACGGAGGTACCTTTGCCTTCGCCTTTCAACACCCGTCGTTCTTTGATACCCACACGCGACATTATCCACTCGTCGGATGTGTCCACTATCTTAGATAGCTCTTCGTTGGTCAAAACATCTTCGGGTGCCCAACCTGCAACACCTGTAATTGCAGCTTTAATCATAA
>JBHBVA010000176.1:0-3286 GCA_041793355.1 Bacteroidota bacterium
CCAAGATATTCACCAACAAATTCTCATCAAAAGAAACAGGAACAAACAAATTATTCCCCGAAAGAACCTCTTTTTCAACGGATTGGGTGTAAACAAGGGTGCGTACCGAGTGGTCGAACAGTTGACAACTGTCGGGGATGCGTCTGTTTTTATCCAAAACTATCCGAATGGGATTTTTTCCGTGCCACAAACGAGTAGTCAATTGCGGATTGTCAGCTATGGCTGTATTGGTTCCCACCATTATTGCCATCGTTTCGGCACGCAGTTTATGTACCTCCACTTTGCGAAAGTCGGACGATATGGGCGTTGACAACCCTTGCTCGGAAGCCGTTCGTATCTTGTCGATAAAGCCGTTACGAGTTTGTGCCCACTTCAAATGTACGTAAGGTTGCCATTGACTCTGATGCTTCACAAAAGCCCTGTTTAGGTGCAGTGCTTGTTGCTCCAAAACACCAATAACTACCTCTATACCTGCATCTTGCAATATTTTCACTCCTCGCCCCGACACTTGCGGATTGGGGTCTTCCATAGCTATCACTACTCGTTTTACACCCTCCTTTACCAAACGGTTGGCACAGGGAGGAGTTTTGCCAAAGTGCGAACAGGGCTCTAATGAAACATACATTTCCGAGCCCGCAATCAACGATTTATCTTGTACGCTATCAAACGCATTCACTTCGGCATGGGCTTCACCATACAGCCGATGATAACCTTCGCCAATAATTACCCCGTTGCGTACTATTACGGCTCCCACCATCGGATTGGGGGCTACTCGTCCGTTGCCACAACGTGCCAATTGCAAACAGCGGTGCATAAACTTTTCGTCGGTTGTCATTTTTCAGTATCTTTGAAACGTCCAATAGTAAGTATAACTAATGCAAGTTGATTATTATCAATATATTACAAAACATCTTCAGGATATTTATCCGGAAGATGAACGTTGCGGCGTAGCTCGTATCCTCATTGAAGAGGTGAGCGGGGTGCACGCATCGCTTTTTATTTCCGACAAAAATAGAAAATTAAACGCACAACAGACACAAAAATTGGAGCAGATTCTATGCAAACTGCAAAGCGGAATGCCTCTGCAATATGCTTTGGGTTATGCCCACTTTTTGCGTTGGCAGTTTCAGGTTACACCGCACACACTTATTCCACGTCCCGAAACGGAGGAACTAGTAGATTGGATAGCGAACGACAATACTCTGCCTTGCCCCCGCATCGTGGACATAGGCACGGGTAGTGGTTGCATTGCCATCAGCTTAAAAAAGCTCATTCCCAACGCAATTGTAGAGGCTTGGGACTTTTCGCCAGAAGCTCTGAAAGTAGCAAAACAAAATACCGACAATTTGCAAGCCGATGTAACCTTTCGCCAGATAGATGTTTTGCAACCGTTGCCTGCAGACACCGGAAGGTTTGATATTGTGGTAAGTAATCCACCTTATGTAATGGATAGCGAAAAGATTGATATGCAGGCAAATGTGCTTCTTCACGAACCGCATTCGGCTCTGTTTGTACCGGATGACAACCCACTGATTTTCTACCGGAAAATAGCATCGGACGGGCATCATATTCTGTCCGGAGGCGGCAAACTTTTTTTTTGAAATCAACGCTTTGCAGGCTGAAAGTATGCAGACAATGCTTGCTGAGCTGGGCTATAAACAAACCCAAATTCGTAAGGATATTTCGGGTAAAGACAGAATGACTAAATCGCTTTTGATATGATGGGTAATAATTCAAACAAAAAAGATATTACTGAAAACGAGGCATTTAATAAAATGGCAAACCATTGCTCACGTGCCGAACGTAGCCCATCGGAAGTAGTTCGCAAATTGTGTAATTACAACCTTTCGGATGCGGTAGTGGCACGAATAATGCAACGTCTTACACAAGAGGGCTTTTTGAGCGAAAAACGTTTTGCCGAGAGTTTTGTGAGAGATAAACATCGTTTTCAAAAATGGGGACGAGCAAAAATAGAGTTTGAACTTCGTCGAAAAGGAATCGATTCCACCATAATCAGCCGGGCTGTGGAACAAATTTCGGATGAGGAAACAGATGAAATTTTACTGGATTTGCTACGGAAAAAAGTCCGCACCATCAAGGCCAAAAGTAGCTACGAAAGACGAGCCAAACTTTTTAGATATGCTGCCGGCAAGGGATTTGCATCCGGCAACATAAATACGTGTATCAATTTGCTAAACAAAGAGTTGTCCGATGATTCGCTTGCTGAAGAATTTGATTGAGTTGCTGTTTCCTCGCACTTGCATAGCTTGCAGCAACAAACTAATGGAACAAGAATCGCACCTCTGTGTGCAATGCTTGCTGGAGTTGCCACGCACCCATCACGCAACACTCCGCGAAAATCCGATGGAGCGTATTTTTGAAGGACGCGTACCTCTGCAACGAGCAATGGCATTTTGTTACTTTTCCAAAGGAAATAGCCTGCAAAACATTATGCACGGTTTGAAGTACGAAAACCGCCCCGACATAGGCATCTTTATGGGAAATTTAGCGGTGGAACACGGCGAGAACAAAACCTTTTTCGAAGGCATAGACTTACTCGTACCTGTACCTCTGCACCGCAAAAAGCTGAAAAAAAGGGGCTATAATCAAGCATTATCTATTGCCGAAGGCATATCGCAGGCCACAGGCATACCAATAGACAGCAGCAATTTGATTCGCAAAATTAACAATCCCTCTCAAACCAAGCTGGGCAAAGGTGAACGGTGGCAGAATGTTTCGGATATTTTTGCAGTAAATTCCACACAAGCATTTGAGAATAAACACATTATGCTCATAGACGACGTATTCACCACCGGAGCCACTATAGAAGCCTGCATCCGTCCTTTGCTACACATTCAAGGCATCAAAGTGAGCATATTCACGTTGGCAATGGCTATGAGGGATTGACAAAAGACACTCTCCCACCCTCGTAATTAACTGATAATAAGCCTACATCACATAAAAAAGCGAGTTCCACCCGAATAAAATGAGTGGAACTCTAAACCGTTTTTATAGTGCAATATGCACAGACAGGGTGTACATCGGCACTTGATTTACGAACACAAAAGTCGAGTTTTTGGGGACAATTTACCTTGTACACTTCCCCATAAAAAATGTAAGCGATTTTTCTCTTTGTCAAACAGATAAAAGCAAAGCCTCTTAGCATAACACTAAAAGGCTTTCAAATTTCTGTCGGGATACCAGGATTCGAACCTGGGACCCCCTGCTCCCAAAGCAGGTGCGCTAGCCGGACTGCGCTACATCCCGAATTGCGAGTGCAAAGGTA
>JBHBVA010000177.1:0-10806 GCA_041793355.1 Bacteroidota bacterium
AAATAACTGTTTGAAATACTGTTAATTATCGCGTTTGTGCCATTCGCTTTCTTTCCCCGCAGGGGGAGCTTTTGAAGAAACGGCGTGCAAAGCAAAAAAAAAAAACGTCGGGCCAAATCAGACCTGACGTTTAACAGTATTTTAACTATTTGAAGGGGCGTAAGGAGATTATCGCACGCCTTTACCAATCATTCGGATTGAATGGAGTTCTCCTCCGGCACAGGTGCGGAGGGAGGCGGAGGCGTTTTCTTACGCTTAGGTGTTTCGCCGAGCAGAATGCCCCACGCTTGCAGTCCGTCTATGCGGTCGAAAATGATTTTGAGTATTGCCAGCACGGGTATGCTGTAAAACATTCCCGAAATGCCCCAATATAGTTCGCCCACGAGCAAACCCACAAAGGTGAAAAGGGCATTGATTTTCACCTTGCTACCGATAACAAAAGGCAGGGTAATATTGGCGTCGATGGCGTGGATGACGAAGTAGCCGGCTATCACCAGCAAGGCACTGTTGCTACCTGTGGCTAAGGATATGATGGTGGCAAACAAGCCCGAAAGTATGATGCCCACATAAGGAATAACGTTGAGAAAGCCGGTGAGTACACCCAGCAAAACAGCATATTTAATGCCCAAGATGCCCAGCACGGCGGAGGTCATCAGGCTGACTAAGGCTACTTGTATGAACAGGCCGTTGATGTACTGCTTGATGATGATACGTATTTCGCGGGTGATGTCGCGTACTTTGGGAGTGTGCCGTGTGTGGAACACTTTGAGGGTAAAGGTGTAAAGTGTTCGCCGATAGTTGAGTATGAACACGAAAAACAGCATGCTGAACATCACGAAAGCTCCTACCGACGAAAAAGTGTTGAGGGCGAAGCTGAGGATGGTTCCCGAAAGGTTGAACAGCTCCTCTACGGCTTGGTTGATGTAGGTCCACTGACGGCCGATGTCGAGATTGAAGGTTATCGACACCCAGCGTTGCAGGCGGTAAAACGAGGCCAAGCCCTGCTGTTGCAGGGTGGGGAGGTCGTTTACGAAACTGCTTAGCTGCACGGTGAAGAAGTAGATGATGCCCGACATTGCCACCAACATCACCACAAAGGAGCAGAGCGACGAGAGCGGACGCGAAAAGCGGAGCCGTCGCTCCAAAAAGTTGGCAAATGGCAGAAACAGTAGCGACATCAGAAATGCAAAAAACAGAGGCGACAGAATGGCCTGACCCCAAATGCCCAAGTAGCCCGCTATGAGTATGCTGACCAGTACGGCGGCGGTGTTTATGGCGTTCGATTTCATTGTTTGCAGTATGTATGTAAATAATTGATGATGAAACGTATGTGTGTTTAAAATTGCTGCATATCGCACAAGCGACGGTAGTAGCCGTTTTGGTTGTACAGTTCGTTGTGTTTGCCCTGCTCCACTACTCGTCCCTCGTGCATCACGTAGATGATGTCGGCATCTTTGATGGTGGACAGGCGGTGTGCAATGACCAATGTGGTGCGGTTTCGCATCAGTTTTTCCAGTGCATCCTGCACCAAACGCTCGCTTTCGGTATCGAGGGCGGAGGTGGCTTCGTCCAAAATGAGTATTTCGGGATTTTTCAAGATGGCACGAGCTATGCTGATGCGTTGGCGTTGTCCGCCGGAGAGCTTGGAGCCTCTGTCGCCGATGTTGGTGTGATAGCCCTCTGCTGTGGCCGAAATAAAGTCGTGAGCATTAGCCACTTTGGCGGCCTCCATCACTTGCTCGATGGTAGCATTTTCTACCCCGAAAGCAATGTTGTTGAAGAAGGTGTCGTTGAACAAGATGGCCTCTTGATTGACGTTGCCCATCAGCGAACGCAGGTGGTGCGAGCGTAGTTGGCAGATGTTGGTGTTGTCGATAAAGATGCCACCGTCGGTAACGTCGTAAAAGCGGGGCAGCAAGTCGGCAAGCGTGGACTTGCCCGACCCCGATTGCCCCACCAGTGCCACCTTTTTGCCTTTGGGTATGCGGATGTTTACCTGATGCAGCACTTCAGCGGTTTCGTAGCGGAAGCTCACGTTGCGATAGGTAATTTCGTGTTCGAACACGGGCGGTTGCGGTGCCGACGGCTCCACAATATCGTTGGTAGCGGTCAGAATTTTGTCCACACGCTCCACCGATGCCATCCCCTTTTGTATGGCGTAGGCCGATTTGGACAGCTCTTTTGCCGGATTGATGATGAGATAGAAAATGGTGAGGTAGTAAATAAACCGCGAGGCATCGATGCTACTGTCGTTTTCCAAGATAAGCATTCCGCCGTACCACAGCACCAGCACGATGGTGAGCGTACCCAGCAGTTCGCTCATCGGGTGTGCCAGCTGTTGGCGGATGGCAATGCGTCGGTTCAGGCGGCGAAGCACGTCGTTGGAATGGTTGAAGCGGTTGGCTATCTTGCTTTGGGCATTGAATGCCAGAATAATGCGTAGTCCGCTCAAAGTTTCCTCCACTTGCGAGATGATTTGCCCCCACAGGTTTTGAGCTTCCACCGACTGACGTTTCAAACTTTTGCCCACACGCCCCATAATGTAGCCCGCCACGGGCAATAGCACCAGTACAAACAGGGTAAGTTTCCAGCTGATTATCAACATTGTGGTGAGGTAGATGAAAATCATTATCGGGTTTTTGCTCACCATATCCAGCGAGCTCATTACGGAGTTTTCTATCTCGCCCACGTCGCCCGTGATGCGGGCAATCACGTCGCCCTTTCGCTCGTTGGAGAAGAAACGCAGGGGCAGTGTCAGTATCTTATCGTTTACCATCCGGCGGATGTCGCGTACCACATTGGTGCGTAGCGTAATGATGAAGTAGTTGCTCACAAATACCGTAAACACCCGCAGAGCAGTCATTAGCACCAGCATTCCGCCCAGCAGCATCAGCACCGTTCCGCCCGAATGGCGGGCCATCATATCCTGCAGGTACCAATAAAAATTGTTCTCCAGCACCTCGAAATTCATCATCGCCCAAAAGTCCGATGTATCCACAGCTTGGTAGCTGTATTGTTTGGTATCTACCTGAAACAGAATACGTAAAATGGGGACGATGAGTGCAAATGAAAAAACATTCAAAAAGGCACTAATAATGTTGAAAACTACGTTGCCCGCCACCAGATGTTTGTAAGGTGGCACAAACCGCCGTATCAGCGTGATGAAATCCTTCATACCTTGCTTGCGAAAAATGAGATGTTAATGTATTGATAAATAATTAAATAGCTTTTATATATTCCCCCTGCTCGGAAGGGTAACCGCAAAAAGCCCCGCAAGTTAGCGATAAATATTGAGATGACAGCTATTTTGCAGCTTGAGCCTCAGCATCGGTTGCAAAAAGGGGGCGATGCCAAATGCGATGCCGGCAGGCAGATGTTGGCCGTACACATTGCCCGATGTACAGATGTTACGTATCTTATTTGTTTAAAATTATATAAATATATATAACCGAATAAGTAGATAATACTATTCTATTTGTTATAGAATGAAATAATCAATTTATTTATTGTATATTCAAAATAAATATATATACATAGTAATACGTAAGTATTCTTTAGGTGTGAATATAATCTCCGTAGTAGTACGGAAGTCTCATTTAGGTGTGAATATAATCTCCGTAGTAGTACGGAAGTCTCATTTAGATATAAATATAATCTCCGTAGTAGTACGGAAGTCTCATTTAGGAGTGAATATAATCTCCGTAGTAGTACGGAGGTCTCATTTAGGTATGAATATAATCTCCGTAGTAGTACGGAAGTCTTATTTAGGTATAAATATAATCTCCGTAGTGGTACGGAAGTCTTATTTTAGTGTGAATACTATTTCCGTAGCAATACAGAAGTTCTATTCTGGTAAAAGTTCTATATTATTACTATTTGGGTGCATCTGTGTGTTTGTATATATAATATATGTGTATATTGTTTTATATAGATGTATGTATGTGTACATATAGCTGTGTATGTGGTTGTTGTATATTCTTTTTAAATGATATTTGCTTATAATAAATATGAGGATGCAATTGCAAGCATCCTCATATCCGTATAAATAAGTTTGTTATATAAATATTTTATTTTTTCCGCAGGCGGAATATGCGAGCCTCGTGGCTCTCTACTTCAGCACTCAGTTTTTTGTTGGTAGTTGTAATATCCCGGTGTTGCCAAAGGTCTCGCACTACGTAAGTTCCCTTTAAGTAGAGTTCTTTTAATGTGATGCCGATGGAGCTTTTGTTTTCGGTACGGTTGAGCATCGCTACGGCTACGTCGCCATTCTCCAGCTCTTTGGCAAATACCTCAAGCCCAGCTTTGCTGTAAATGCACTCTGCTTGCTGTCCCATTGGGTCTTGGTTGATGGCTATCACCTCCTTGTTTGTAAGTATGTTGCGTGTGGCTTCGTTCATTGTGCGGAGGTCCAGCACGGGCACCAATGGCGATGCCAGTATGCTCCACATTGTGAATTGTGCCTGATACTCTCGGTCGGTCATTCCGTTGGCTCGGTTGTGCGACGACGATTTGCCCTTTCCGTACAGCCCCGTCATCATCATATCCATATCGTTAAATCGGTTGGGCCCGGCATAAAATTCCTTTCCTTTGGCAATATCGATGGCCTGCACCACACCGCAGTGGCTTCCGTCGTGTTTGTCGAAATGGTTCCAAATGTCCCTGCTGTCGTAGGTGATACGCCAGGAGTGTCCTCCGGCCTCAGCCGCCCACTTCCAAGGCTGTAGTTGTCCCCATTCGCATACGTCGTAGTAAAAAGTGCGGTTGGTAGCCTTCAGTGCGTTGCCCATTCGGGTGTAGCGTGCTATGGCGGAGTCCTTCACGGCGGGGGCGTAGCAATAGTCGTATTTCAAAAAGTCGAATCCCCACTGTGCATACTGCCTTGCGTCCTGCTGCTCGTATCCCAAACTGCCCGGAGCACCTGCACAGGTCAGTTCGGCCGCATCGGAGTAGATGCCTATCTTCAGCCCCAAGCTATGCACATAGTCGGTCAGAGCCTTCAGTCCGTTGGGAAACTTCTCCGTGTCGTAGCCCAAGTGTCCGTTCTTTTTTCGCGACGGCCCGTGCCATAAGTCGTCTATGCACAGGTACTTGTATCCCGCCTCCTTCAGTCCGCTTTTTACCATTGCATCGGCCATCGCCCGCAGATTTTCTTCGTTGATGTCGCCCTCGAACGAGTTCCACGTCATCCACCCCATAAACGGCGTGGGCGATGCAAGTTTGCTGCTCACTTCCAAGCGGATAGGATGCTTCACTTGCTGTTTGCCTTTGGTGGCAACGATGGTGAAATGATACACTCCCTCCCGTGTCATTCGTCCCTCTATTCGTTGGCGTTTTGCGTTGTAAGTGAGCCCTTCGGGCAGATTTTCCACCACCACTTTGGCATCCGCCGGCACCACTCTGAAGCGTTGCATCATCCGCACGTTGGGTTGCGAGTAGATGTGCCTTCCGCACATCACCTCCATTGGGGCCGATGCCTCTGTTGTAGCCTTGTTGCCTGTGGTTCCGATGGTTTTGGCCGTTGGCGTAGCCAATGCCGTTGTGCCGATGGCGGTTGCCGTCAGCATCGATGCGATAATGTTCTTCATCTGTTTCATTGTTATCTGTTAAATGTTATGGTTGCTTTCCTTTACACGGATACCTCCTCTATCACCTTTGCCAAAAGCTCTCGCAGATGCGTTGGTAGCTCTGTGCCGTATCGGCGGTTGAAGGCACGCTCGGCCACCTCCATCGGGTGAATGCGTTGCCACTGCTCCACCTGCAGAGGCTCGTCGTTGGGGGTGGCAATCGCTGTGGTTGCCTTGATGCGGACCAGCCGCACCGCCTTGCCCGCCACCGCCTGCTCTATTTGATATTTTTTTGTGGGTTCGGGTTCGTTTTCCAGCACTTTCACCTCCAAAAACGGGCTTTCGTCATCAGTTTCGCCGTTGGGTAGCTCTTCAATGGCTTGCAACACCTGCTCCAACGGTTCGGGCCGAAACGGAATGCTTATCAACGAAACGGGCGGCACATACTCCAGCCGTTGGATGTTCTGCACACCTGTTTCGCTCAGGCAGATGAGGTTTACGCCCTGCTTGTAGTATTTTTCCGAAAACGACATCGGCAACGGACTGCCCGCATAGCGAACATTGTGGTGGCCACCCACCTGTTGGGGTTTGTGCAAATGCCCCAGTGCCGTGTAGTGAAACGAACGGGCAAACACATCGGGCGATATGCTCTCCAATCCGCCCACCACACGCTCGCTCTTGTCGCCGTCCGACAACTCGCCTCCCGACAGGTGCAAATGCCCCATCGCTATCACCGGCAAGTTCTCCTCATTTGCGGAGGCAATGTATTGATGTATAGCTGCATACATAGCCACCACTCCCTCGTGATGCGTATCACTTCCGCTCGGATAGTCCCCCTGCCGCAAGTAAGGCACAGCCAAGCACCAAGCCCGCACTTTGCCCCCTTGCGTGAGGGGTATCACCAAGTGCGAAAAGTCTATTTCGCCGTTGGCGGAGCGAGGCACCACGCCCCGTATTTGCACCCGCAAGGCCTCCAGCAGTTGTTGCGGAGCCTCCATTCTTGCGGCCGAGTCGTGATTGCCTGCCGTTATAATCGCTTGCAAATCAGGGTGATGGTTTGCCAATGTGTGCAGAAAGTTGAAAAACATTCGTTGCGACTCTGCCGATGGGTTGGGGCTGTCGAACACATCGCCTGCCACCAGCAGCACATCTGCACCGTATTGGCCTATGCATCCGTCCAGCCACTGCAAAAAGTGCTGATGCTCTTGGTAGCGGTCGTAGCCGTAGAAGTGTTGCCCGATGTGCCAATCGGCAGTGTGTATAATTTTCATTGGTGGCCGGGGTGTTAAAAGTAGGTGATTTTTCGCACTACCAATGTTGTTTGCACCGATGTACCACCTCCGTACTCTGTTCGTTCGTTTGCCTTTGTCCAGTTGCCCTGTGCATCGGTTTCCAAGTATTCGTAGTGGGTTGTCCAGTTGTGGTCGCCCATCTCGTTTTCCGAGCGGACGGACGTAAGCACGCCCTTGTCGTTATACTTGTACGTCAATATGGTATATGTTCCTCCGTCGGAAATGGTTTTTCGGGTGTCCACCAGCCCTTTTTCGTTGTAGGTGAGTGTGGTGGTGCGTATGTGGTCGCCTTTGTCGTTGTTTTCCACCTCTTCGTTCAGTTGGTTCTCCTCGTATTTGTAGGTGATGGTACCACTGCTTATTTCGGTAACTATGGTAGCCTTTTTGCGTTTCCCGTTTGCGTAATACTGAATATCCGTTCGTTCCGAGTGGCATCCGCAGGGGAAGCTCTCGTCGCGAATAAGGTAGCCTTGTGCATTGTACTCTTCTTCAGCCATATAAGTGGGGGCTTGGTCTTCTATGGAGGTATTCATTTCGGCTTCCAGGCGGTAATAGTCGCTGTGTAGGCTTTTTACGTTGCCCGTCAGTCCGTTTAGTTGTCGGTCGGGGGTAGGGGCAGATGCCGACGAACAGCTCGTCATCAGCACGATGCTCATCATAGCAGCAAACAGTATCTTCATAAATCTCGTTACTAAAATTATGTATTAACGTGTGAATTATTTTTCCACAAAGATAACGCAAACTGTAAGAATGTCAATGCAAAGGAGGCTTTCAAAATGCAGATAAGCAATAATTGGTCCGATATTTCCTGCTCCGTAAGCACATTACTTCCGCTTTGCAGTATTATGCAATAGTCTAATTTTGTTTCGGTTGTTATCATCTGCTTACCTCAAAGGTGCTTTTGGCAGATAAAAATCTGTTAAACGCTTGTAGAGTCAATTATTTTGCCTAATATTGTCGCACATTTTGCGGTGCTTATGCCTGTGGGAAAAAGGCAAAAATGCACAATTTATAGTATTTACAAACTGAAAAAAACAGCAAACCGATGATGAAAAGATTGTTTCAAATGGCTTTTGTGCTGAGTGCAGTAGTGTTGCTCTCGGCCTGCGTGGAGGATAGGGAGAGAGAAGTGCGTGGGCAGCTCGACTATGAGTTGGTAACGAAAACATTCTCCGCACCTCGTGAAAATTTGGATGGAGTGATAGATGTGTTTACCGATATTTCGTTCTCTAACGTAACGCTCAACGAAGCGGTTGGCTACAGCTATATGAATGCTCTGCGTTTGTACGGAGCCAAAATGTATGTGGCAGGTCCGCTCCGTGCCGGCGACAGGTTTGTAAACCTGCGTGTACACGTAGATGGGGTAGGCTCTTTTGCCTTTTCGGAGGATGTGGTGATACCTCGCGATATGAACAGCAGCTCGGCCAATTATGTGGTGATGGATACCTCCAACAGTGCGTTTTTGGGCTTTATGCAAAATTTGGTGCAGGCAATCAATTACAGACGATACGGCAGGATAGCCGTAACCGGTCAGCTACTCAACAGATATGGCGAGTGGGTAAACAATCAGGAGGTGATTTTCGGTTTTGAAACCGATGTAATTGCCTATGTGGACTGACAAACTGCACATTTACAACGAAATACGGGCAGAGGTGGAGCATCTGGAATCTCCATCTTTGCCCTTTCGGCATAAGTACGAGGCGTTGAGTCACCTGCTGGAACGCCTTTGCTACGAACACACAAAGGACGAACCGATGCAGTTCCCGTCGTTCTTTGCCCGTTTGGTGTTTTTGGCTCGCAAGCACCGTTTGGCGGTAAGCGTCGAAAATCGGTTGCACAAGCTCCGCCGAAGCACGCTCTTTCTGCAAAAGGACGAGCGAAACCGCATCAGCCAAAACGAGTGGCGACAAGCCCGTTCGGCACTGCTCGCTTTTGTCGAGTGCCTTTATCTCAATCGCCGTCCGCAAGAGACTGATGACGAGCACTCTCCGCCACCGGCAACCACAACCTCGTTGCCCCACAGCGTGCGAGTGTGCGTGGTGAACCATCTGTCCGAGAAAAAACAACTGATGTGCAAGACAGATGCCGACAATGCGGAACTGTGGGTGGTAAATTACGCTCCGAACACGGAATACGATGCCGTACTGTCGGAGCTTTGGCAAGGGGCTACGCTCAATTTGATAGCTCCGCGTATGGATGGGCAATCGGGGCAGGTGCAGGCAAAGCATATCGTTTTGGAGCCGGACTATTTGTTGGACGTGTCGGCTTTGGCGGAGTGCTTTCCCGGCTTTGGGGCAAACTATCTGCACTACTTCAAACGCAAATTCGAACCCTCAGAGACAACACATTACATGTTGCTCGGAAACTTGGCAAACTTCTTTTTGGACGAACTTATTTTTGCCCCGCAGCCCCAAACGCTCACGTTTCGCGAGGTGTTTGTAAAAGCCTTTCGGCAGATGCCCATCGAGTTTACCGGTAGCAAAACCATTGCCGAGGATGCCGACTTCAAAGCCTTTATGGCAAAGGCACAAGAGCAGTTCGAACACATCCGACGTGTGGTGTGTCAGGACTTTACCGAGGTGGGCATCCGCCACGAAAGGTGTACGCTGGAGCCCTCCTTTTTTTGCGAAAAATACGGAGTGCAAGGGCGGTTGGATTTATTGCAGAGGGCAGCTCACGACAACGACTTGTACCACATCGTGGAGCTGAAATCGGGCGGATTGCCTTACCCCTCGTCCGACCATCGGCGGATTGCCCCCAACCACGAGGTGCAAACCAACATCTATCGGATGATGGTGCAAACCGTGTTTGGCATAGACGCTCGCCGTGTTTCGGCGGCAATTTTGTATTCGGCGGCAGAGGCACCCGGCACCAACTTGCGAAATGCTCCGCCCTCCGTGTGGTGGGAGCGTCAGATTATTGCCCTGCGAAACAGGGTAGTGAAGATGGAACACGATATGTTTGTGCAGGGCGACGAGGGGGTGAGGCACTACTTGCAGGCGTGTACCGATGCCCAAAACTATCATCGTCCGCCGGCTTTTCTCGCCGGGCAATTGCAGGCAATGCGGCAAGTGTTTGCATCGGCCACAGAGGTGGAGCAAGCCTATTTTCTGCGGTTTGCCAGCTTTCTTGCCCGCGAATTGTATATACTGAAAGCGGGCGACTTGGGTGCCGACACCAAGCCCGGAATATCCGACCTCTGGCGGAGTAGTTTCGAGCAACGGAAAGAGCGTTATGAACTCATTCACAGTCTTACCATTGCCCGGCGGAGCGAAACCGAGCGGGGAATGACACTCGTGTTCAACAAGCCCGGAACCGACAATCAGCCTTTTGCCAACTTCCGCGAGGGTGATATTTGTGTAGTGTATCCTCGTTCCGGAGATGCCGACAACGTGCTGAACAACCAGATAATGAAAGGCACCATAGCCCGAATTACCGCCACGCAGGTAGAGGTGCGATTCCGTTACAAGCAACGCAACGAGAGTTACTTTACCTCGCACCCCACGTGGGCAATAGAGCACGACGTAACCGACCACGCTTACAATCAGATGTTCAAAAATATGTTTGCCTTTTTGCAGGCTCCTGCCCACAAGCGGAGCTTGTTGCTGGGCAACACGATGCCCCGCAGCAGTTGGCGACAAACCGCTGTAAACGAGCAGGATATGGAGCAAAAGCGTAGCTCGGTGATAGACAAAGCAATGTGTGCCGACGACTACTTTCTGATTGTGGGACCACCCGGAACAGGCAAAACCTCCATTTTTGCACGCACGCTCATACAACGCTACTATGCTTGCCCACACACCAATATTTTGGTAATGGCATACACCAACAGGGCGGTGGACGAACTGTGCGAGGCAATCCGCAATGCTGTGCCCGATGATGCCGAAGCCTACATCCGCATAGGTAGCGAGCTGTCGTGTGGCGAACCCTATCGCCACAGACTATTGCAA
>JBHBVA010000178.1:0-4567 GCA_041793355.1 Bacteroidota bacterium
GAATACGGCTTTTCGCTGAAAGAAATGAGCGATAAGGGGTGAAACAAAGCGAAAATCTCATCGGATTCGCTTTGTTTTAGAAAAAGGCGTATGTGATACGCTTTTCTTTTTTTTAGATTGATTTTCTTTTTTGAAAGATGTAGGAGCTCTTCCTACAAGTGTAATAAAAACACATAGGAACGCATAAATGTATTCCTACGTGTTTTTTGTGATGACTTTAAAACTACATCTGCTTTACTAACCGATTTGGGCATCCTATCATTTCAATCATTTTCAATTGTCCTTGACTCCAACAAGGGGTTTCTTTTTCATGGCAAGGAAGCCTTTGAGTAGGTTGCAGAGTCATCTTTGAGAGTTGCCACACAATCGTAAAGTTATATTTATACTGTACTCTTGCTGTTTGAGGTCGGCTTTGAAATATTCAACAGGGAATTTTTAAGGTTTCTCCCCTTTTGTCCTTCGATTTTTACCTCATCACCAAGGTCATTGATGCGGGTGATAAATTTCTCTACCCAGTCCACCTCGTTGGTATGATGCTCGTTGTTCTTCGTTCCAAGTTTCGAGAAACGGTATTGCCTCCACAGAACTCATATCCGACAAGGAGTTTCCTTAAAACAGAGAAACCTTTTGCTCCTTTGCCACCGTGATTCCCAACAAGCCGGCAACGAAAGCACACAAATAACTACCAACCCAAGCATAATATCCCCAGTGGAAGTGTATTACCGGCATCTCCTTGTCGTAAGTGATAGAGGCTTTGAAGTACATCAATATGCCGAGAACAAGTGCTATTGAATTGAATATCAATGGTGAAGTATTTGGCAATTTGGTAACTTGGAATATAAGGGCAATAAAGAAAAATATATTTGAACTCCAAATGGCTAATAGGCTCCAATCGCTGAGAATGGAAAACCAGCCTACGCCAAGACAGGTTATGCCTCTAAGTATTTCTGCTTCGGTTTCGAGGCAGGGCAATATACAGGCTATCAGATACAACCCGATGCTTAAATAAAGTATTAGCTTTTTCACCGAGTGCCATTTATTTGAGGTGTTTTCTTTTTGCATATTTGGGTGTTATACAGAGCATTATATAAAAGAAGTTGTGCAAAAAATAAGACTTCTCACACAACCTCCCACATTTATATTTTTTGCAATTATTAGTCGTTCATCGAGATGAGGAACTCCTCGTTGCTGTGTGTTCGTTTCAGACGTGTTTCGAGGAACTGCATTGCCTCCACCGAATTCATATCCGACAGGAAGTTTCGGAGAATCCACATTCGGCTGAGAGTGTCTTTGTCCAAAAGCAAATCGTCGCGACGTGTACTGGACGAAATGATGTCCACCGCAGGGAAAATACGTTTGTTGGACAACTTACGGTCGAGTTGCAATTCCATATTGCCTGTTCCCTTAAATTCTTCAAAAATAACGTCGTCCATTTTCGACCCCGTTTCGGTAAGTGCCGTTGCAATGATGGTGAGCGAACCGCCGTTTTCGATGTTGCGGGCTGCACCAAAAAAGCGTTTGGGCTTGTGCAGAGCATTGGCATCCACACCACCTGTAAGCACCTTTCCTGAAGCAGGTTGCACTGTGTTGTAAGCTCGTGCCAGACGTGTGATAGAGTCCAAGAGGATAACAACATCGTGTCCGCATTCCACCATCCGTTTTGCTTTGTTGAGTACAATTTCTGCAATCTTCACGTGGCGGTCGGCAGGCTCATCAAAGGTCGAAGCAATTACTTCTGCATTTACGCTACGTTCCATATCAGTTACCTCTTCAGGACGTTCATCTATCAGCAAAACAATCATATACACTTCCGGATGATTGGCTGCAATGGAGTTAGCGATGTCCTTCAAAAGGGTGGTTTTTCCCGTTTTGGGTTGTGCCACAATAAGTCCGCGTTGCCCTTTTCCGATGGGAGAGAACAAATCCACCACACGGCACGAAAGATTATCGTTCCGTCCACGAGTTAATTGGAACTTCTCGTTCGGGAAAAGCGGTTTCAAGTGGTCGAACGGCACACGGTCGCGAACCTCTTCGGGGCTACGTCCGTTGATGTAATCCACCTTCACCAATGGGAAGAATTTTTCACCCTCTTTGGGCGGACGGATGGGACCCTGCACCACATCTCCGGTTTTTAAACCGAAAAGACGGATTTGCGACTGCGAAATATACACATCATCGGGCGACGACATATAGTTGTAGTCCGACGAGCGGAGAAATCCGTACCCTTCCTGCATAATTTCGAGTACTCCCGATGCCGACAAAATGCCGTCGAACTCAAATTCTTTGTCTTGCGGAGTACGCCCCTGACGTTCACGATTGGGTTGTGATTTTACGGTGAACAAGTCTGAGGGCATTGTGCTGTTGCTTAGTGTTGGCGATTCGGGTTGAGTAACAACAGGTTCTTGGGGTTTTACAACATCTTCATTTACAGGCTCTACCGATACGCTTACTAACGGAGGAAGTGATGGTGCCGCAGTGGTTGGTTTCACGCGTTCGCGATTGCGAGGAGTAAACACCATTTTGGTGGGTTTTTCGGGGAGTGTTTTTTCCGTTGCTTCCGTATGTGATTCTTGGGCAACAGACTGAATTTCTTCCTGTTTAGGCTTTTCTGCACTGTCGTCGTCCAAAATAGCAGGATGCTTAAACTTGCCCACAAATTGCTTGGGTGCTTCCTGCTTGGATGAAGGTTGCTCTTCCGTGCGACGAGTAGATTTGCGTGATGACGAAATTCGCTCTTCTTCCTTGTAACTCTCAGAGTTTGCATCCTTCGAGGCAGATACTGCCTGTTCGTCTAAAATCTTGTAAATAAGTTCATCTTTTTTATAAGCATCGGGGCGACGAATGCCCAATTCTTTCGCCAAAGCTCGTAGCTCGGTGGTCAGCTTATCATTTAGTTCTGCAAGTGTATAAACTGGCATATATTTCTTTTGAATTGATAGTTTACTAATTTGGTTATCAATATGTTTATTGTTGTTCTTGTCTTTTTATTCGAAATTCTATTAGGCACAGGCATCACTACACCTTGTTGTTTATTGCATCCTCCCAAAAAACAGAGTTGCCAACAATCATCAATAGATACTTACTTAAAATAAAAACAATGGATTACCAACCCAAGCCTTCAGAATAGTCTCACGGCTCATATTGGGGCGACAAAGGTACGCTTTTTTCAATTCCAAGCAAATTTCTGTTCATAGTTTTTCTGTCGAAAAATTGATTTTTAGCTTTTCGAAATAAAATTATTGTAAGACTTACAAAGCGGACCGAGTGTATCAAACACGCACGGAAACACCGCAGTGTACGTGTTCGTGAACGGTAGATTCAGAGATGAAACATCTATTTCAAAACGCATTGTAAGCAATTGATATACTGAATTTTACTTCACATTTCGGATACATTGTAATCACAGTGTGTGCGAGGGTGTAATTTTTTACTGTTCAACTCGTTTGTTTTTGTTATAAAGTATTTATCTTTGCAACATTTAAAAACAATAATTAAGCAAAGCAGATGAAAAAGGTGTGTGTTTTACTTTGGGTTGTATGCACGTTTATGACTTCCTGTTTTCGTTCACGAAGCGACCAACAAGTTCAAGATGTGATAATAATAGAGCGTTTCGACAAAGATTTTCTTCAGTATCTGCACTCACCCAATCGAGCTCAAAAAGATATTCTCATTCACAAATACCCCACGCTGTTGCCGGCTTTCGGGCAAATAACGGTGAATGCCTCCGCAGTGCAGAATGCGGACTTTTTCAACCGCTTGAATGCCTATTTTGGTAATGGCACCTTGCGAACTATTTATGCCGATGCCGAAAAAATATTTGCCGACGTGTCGCACTACGAGCAAGAACTGACCAATGCTAATCATCTATTAAACAGCATATTACCAGGAAAAAAACTTCCTCGCATAGGAATGCACGTGTCGGGGTTGCAACAAAACGCCATCGCCACGGACAAGATAATTTCTCTGTCGATAGACAAATATCTGGGCGAAGCCTATCCTTTTTATCAGGAACATTTTTACGATTATCAGCGTAGTCAAATGGCTCCGCAATACATCACTCGCGACTACTTGCGTGCCTACATTCTCAGCTATCTGCTTCCCGAACAAAAAAACTCCAACCTGGTCAAAACGATGATACGCGAGGGCAAACGGCTATATCTTTTATCGATGTTACTACCTGATTATAAAGCAGATAAATTATTAGGCTACACCGAAGAACAGATGCAATGGTGTCGCTCCAACGAACGTTTGGCTTGGGAAGTTACCGTGCAACGGCAATATCTGTACAGCACAGACTATTTGGTAATTTCAAAATATATGGACGAAGGGGCTTATTCGGCTCTTGTTTCGCATCTGTCGCCCAGCAAAATCGGTGCGTGGATGGGGCTGCAAATAGTACACAGTTTTGTGAAAAACAATTCCTCTATCGCCCTACCTGTATTATTGAATATGGACGAGCAAAAAATATTGGAGCAGGCAAAATATGTGCCGTAATATTCGGAAACGCCCTACATCCTGCAAAACGCTTATAATAAATCGCTTACACTGCTTTTATACCCATTTTTCC
>JBHBVA010000179.1:0-3426 GCA_041793355.1 Bacteroidota bacterium
TAAAGAAAACACTGTAAATTAGTAACATAAAGTTATTTTAGGGTTAATAAACTAAAGATAGGACTCTCCCTGACCTCTTGTGAAAAAGGTTGGGGAGTTTTTTTGTGTGCATACTCAACGTTTCCCATTGTTCGGGTGGCCTTTCACCGTTTTATAACCCCTACATTCCGCAATAGAATTACACGTGGGGACGTATTGCGTACGCCCTAACGTTTATCCCCGAATGATTATCAAGGCGTATGGTGATATGCTCCTACATTTACCCTTGAATGATTTCAGGGACGTATCGCATACGCTCTACATTTCTGCATTTGTAACACATTGAAAAACCCCCGCCCCGACTTTTCGCAAGCCGATGGCGGAGGCACTTTTTCACCCTTTTCTATTCTTCAAACGCGGGGCATTGCCACAGTAAAAACAATACCCTAACCTCCATCCCCTGCGGGAAACGGGCAATGCAAAAACGCAGAGAGGGGAGGGATTTTATCTTTTTACGCCTTAGTCGTTTTGGAATAACCTGACAGAAGTGCGCTCATTCTTATTCACGTAGTGAAGGTGTGCGTGATAATGCACAAAATATCCGTGATATGCCAATTCTGTATTGCTTGGTACTGCTGTTGATGACCAAAATGAAACATAACGTCCTACAGAGTTGTTTTCTCCACTTGAACCTATTGCACCTGGAGCATTAAAAATGCGTACTACGTCGTCTTGATTATTGTTATTCCAATATTCGTCGGTAGCTATATCATCTACAGAGCCTGTAAAATCATCACCTAAATAACGTGCTGTTACTACCCAGTAATTGTTAGTGCCCGGTACAAACGTGCCTACACTTTGATAGCGATAAGCACACTGCATATAGTTATTTGGTGTGGTTTGTGTGAGATGTGTGGTTGATTTTTTGAAACGTAGGCCGTAACAATTACGTGGTGTAGGTGTTTTATAGTCGAAATTGTAATAGAGTGTTTTGCCTCCTATTCTCACTTGGTCCGATACACTTAAACTTTCACCCGTTCTGTCCAATAATATGGGACTTCTGTAGGTGCCAAACTGGTCGTCCACAACTAGATTGGGGTCTCCACCGAATATAGCTCTAAGTTCTGTCGCTGTTGGTAGGTGGTAACCAATACCGTTGATATCAACATTGCTAAATCTATCTACAGCTTCTTGCCAAGTAAACAGACCTGTATCTTCGTATGTGTATTTTTGGGTACTGAATGTGCCGTTGCTATTCATATTGTACTCTGCCACATACTCCAATGCCATTTTGGGTCTGTCAATGTCTAAGCCTGTGTAGTAGGTATTACCTTTGGCAAAAGTTATTGTTTTAGCCGCAGGCTCGGTGTTGGTTCCTTCTGCAAACGATTTGTAATGAGCTACATACGTTTCGGTTTTGAAGCCTTCGGTAGGAGCAGAGGTGCGTGGCATTGCCCACAGATAGTATATCTTTTTGGCTCCGAAATTGATGTTCACGTCTCGAACAAAAGTCTCTGTTGTGGCCGAAGCGTTGGTGAAATCCCATTTAGGTGCAGCGGTATAAGTTGCTCTGGCAGCGGCAGTTGAGTAGTCGAACAATCCGCTTTGCGACAAGGCGTTGGACCGCACTTTTACCTGCGTGCTCAGAGCATTTTTGCCTCTGTTTTTGGTGTTGTCCACGTGTACGCTCAGCAACGTACCCTGTGGCTTAAACTGCACTACGATGCGTGGAGCACGTTCGCTAACGGGTTTGGCAATGGTAAACGGTGTCCAACCAAAGGCGATGGGTACACGTAACTGATTGGCAGCCAGCGATGCGTCCAACGATTGGTTGTAGGCGAAATTCACTTTTGTGTTGTTGGCTTCCAGTACGCCACCGCCTGCAATACCTGCAATATACCAGCGTTCGCCCGCTTTGGGCAAAGTTGCTGTCGTGGCCGGATTGCTGCCTCCGCTGCCTTGCAAGGTGAGTTTAGAGTCTTTGATTTTCAACGTAATAGCACCTGTTGAGGAATTTACGCTCGCAGTCCAGTCCACCAGGGCGTAAAACTGCACTGTTCCCGCTTCGTTTCGGATAAAACAGTGTGTTTTCCAGTCTGTTACGCCCGTTTCGTGAGTGAACAGCGGATATTCCGTTCCGTCAAAGGTGAGGGCCCGTGTTTGGCCGTTGTTGTATTCGCCCTCCAAATCTATTTCTATGGTGGCGGTTTCCGCTTTTTCTGAGGGCTTTATCTCTTCTGCTTCGCTACTGCACGCGGCAAAAGCCATTACCGCCAATGCGTTGAAAAATAAATGTTTAAGTTTCATTTTTTCTTTCTGTTTTTTGTGTTTTACTAAAATGTTTGATTTTTTTACTCGCCCCGTCCGAAATTGCCTACGGATGAGCTTCCGACTCCGAAGTTTCCTACGTCGGAACTGCCTGTGCCAAAGTCCCCTACGGAAGAGCCTCCCGTTCCGAAATCATCTACGCCCGAACCGGGCAGGCCGAAATTGTCCACTCCGGCCTGCATCGAGAGGCTTGTCAGGACGTTCGTACAAGGCACGGCACCTTGTGTTTCAGCTTTTGGTTGAATGTAGTTTTCTTTTGCTTGCTTTACATACATACAAGAAATAATTGATTGAATTACTGTGAATTAACTCGCTTGTTCCTTTTGTTTTTTCTTTCCCCGCAGGGGGAGCTTTTGAAGAAACGGCGTGCAAAGCAAAAAAAAAAAACGTCGAGCCAAATTTGGTCGGATGTTTAACAGTATTTTAACTATTGAGGAGGGGCGGTGATTCTGCCGAAGAGGATAGGACTATTCGGAGATGGTATTTTGAAAGGGTGGTTTCACTTATATGTCTTTTATCAGGGTTTTTAATGTTTTAAAATGATTAAATAAAACTAAAAACAGGCGAACGGAAATGCTGTCTTCTTGTAAGTTTATCCTGCTTTATCTACCTTTGCAATCATTAAAATAATAACAAAATGACAAAGTTATATCGATTATTTATTCTATCTCTGCTTCTTGTAAGCCAAATGGCTTTGGGGCAGACTCTGCATAAAGCAGAAGTTTTAAATCTGTTTACAAATAGTAAGCACGTTCGTTGGACGCTCCCTATCGGAGTGGAAACGCCTACCATCGAGTGGTACGAACGGCACAATTCCCTTTCCGCAAGCGAGGGCATCCGCACCTTTGCCGGTTATCACGACGGTTCGTTGCTGGGTGTGGTTTCCGTGAGCAAGGGCGAGCTGTCGGGTAGCATCACTTGGAAAGGTGCATCGTATCAAATACAGACCAAACAGGACAAAATTGCATTGGTGAAAGAAGAAGACCATGCCGCTTGTGGAACCTGCACCGGTGGCGATTGTGGGGTGGAGAAGAATACAGCTTTATCAAGCAAACAAAAAGCGATGCGGAAGGCTATCGATAAAATGATGACCACCGGAAAGTATGATATATACACAGA
>JBHBVA010000180.1:0-2635 GCA_041793355.1 Bacteroidota bacterium
CGACGAATCCGAACCGGGTACATACGGTTTTAAGAATTCCATTTCTATATTCAGTTCTAATAATATCGTCTATTCCCTCGTAAGAGGCGGGCAAATATACATCATTTTTTTGCAATAAGGCACGCTGTATTAACGTGTTTTTGTCAATTAAGTTTGTAGTAGTTGCATTTTGATACCTCGAAATTGCAAAAACGGAAGCTCTTTTCTAAGTACACTCGGCAATAGGGGAGGCTTCCTTTGGCGGAAAATATCTTGAGCTATAAAGGGATACTCCCCCGCACTACTCATCGCGAGCGGTACGGGGGAGACAGGTTTACCCTTTTTTCAAACAGGGTATTGCCACAGTAAAAACAATACCACTTTCAAACTCTCCTCCCTGCGGGAAACAGGGTAATGAAAAACGCAGAGGGGGAGGGAGATAATTCATTATCGTTGCATCAAACGAATAGGGAACTTAAGGGTTCTCTGAGACGGATAAACTCTTAATATTGGGTCAAGTACTGCAACCGAGTAGGCAAGAGTCTGCTGCGTGCTGTGTGCTGAAGCTGTCCAGAGGTAAGCACGCTGCCCTAGATAACCAGTAACGTCAGTTGCCGATTTTTGCCCCGCAAGCGGGATGTATCGTACCACATCGTCGCTGTTGTTCACGTTCCAGAAAGTAGCATCTTCAATCACATCGGTGATGGACCCCGTAAATGATGCACCCAAATAACGGCTCGTCATTTTGAGGTGTTCGTGTCCGGATGTGCCCTTTACCAGCTCGTAACGGTAAGCCGTGCGGAAGTAGTTGCTTGAGCTCTCCCCTATAAGGCGTATGGCATAGCCCAAAGTAGCTGATTTGGTGTGATATACAGACTGCATAGCACCATAAAGCTGTATGTTAGTAAGTCTTGGCCCGTAGTGTTGAGAGCCCGTATCATCTCTGGTTTCGGTAGTTCCGGGTGTTGCATTAAGCAAAACGTTTGCATTGGGCAAAATCACGCTCCAGAAAGGGGTTCCGAGCAATTGATAGCGCCGGCCGTCGATATGTACTACACGAGTGGAAAAACGAGCAACAGCGTCGTCGAAGTTGAGATACGCACTACCCTCGGTAGAGGTTTCGGATGTCAAGAAAGCGGGAGCATCGGCTGCAAGGCTGGCCTCCGAAATATTCGCCTTAGCCATAGCCTCCAAAGGCATCAAAGGACGCTCTACCTCGAAAAAGTGTGTGTACGCCAAACCCTCCTCAAACGGAGTTGTAATCACCTCAGAGGTTTTGCCGGAGCCAAGTACACGACCGGTGTGGCTGGCCAAGTAAATCTCTGTTTTGTGCTCGGAAGCGGCAATATCCGTACGATAGATTCCCCAGAACAACACCGAACCTTTGAGGTTATCATCGGGCTCTATTGCTCTATAAGTGGTACGGAAAGCAAAGTCGCCCGTCCATTTGCTAGTGTAAGCAGATGTAGGCTCTTCAACCAATTGCGATGGCGTGGAAAGTGTGTAATCGAATGCAACATTCCTATCAAATGCGTTGGAAGCTACGGCTATCGTTACCATAGGCTTAGGATTGGGAAGCACGGTTCCGCTTTTCATTTTGTAGCGGGCGTGTATCAGCGAACCTTTGGGCTTGAACTGTACCACTATTTGCGGTGCCCTTTCGCCAAAGGCTTTGCTGATGGTAAAAGGTTTCCACGAGAATGACAATGGTATTCTTACTTGATTAGATTGAAAAGTAGCCTCGTCTTCAGTGTAAGTGAAGTCCACTTTTGTACGGTCAGCACTCAACACACCGCCTCCCATCATACCGGCAATATACCAAATTTCGCCGGCTTTGGGTGCCAAAGCTTGAAGCTCTGCTTCGCTTTTGCCGATGAGGTCGCCCGTAGGTAGCAAGTTGAGCGTGCTACCTTTCATTTTCAAGGTGATGCGACCACTTGTTTCCACCGTTGCATCCCAATCCACTTCGGCGTAAAACTGTGCTGTACCCTCCTCGTTACGCAAAAAGCAGTGCGTTACAAACGAGCTGACACCTTCCTCGTAAGTGAAAGGGGGATAATCCTCACTTTTGTCGAGAGTCATAGCACGCAGGCCGTCTTCCTCCGGCGTATTCATATTACCTTGCAGTTCCAAGTTTAGCGAAATGCTTGTTTCCGATTTATCGGCGGGCTTTATCTCTTCAGCCTCGCTGCTGCATGCGGCAAAAGTCATCACCGCCAATGCGTTGAAAAATAAATGTTTAAGTTTCATCTTTTCTTTCTGTTTTTGTGTTTTAATAAAAATGTTTGATTGTTTTCTACTCACCTCGTCCGAAGTTGCCGACCGATGAGCTTCCTACTCCGAAATTACCCACTCCGGAGCCGCCTGTGCCAAAGTCTCCTACGGAAGAGCCGTCTGTACCGAAATCGCCAACCTCCGAACCGGGCACACCAAAGTTGTCCACCCCGGCCTGCATCGACAGGCTCGTCAGGACGTGTGGTAGGGGTACAGCTTGCAGCACTCCGGCACGAGGCGGAATGTAGTTTTCTCTTGCTTGCTCTACATACATACAAAAAAAATAACTGTTTGAAATACTGTTAATTATCGCGTTTGTGCCGTCTGCTTTTTCTTGCTCCACACTCTTTTTGAGGAAAGATTTCCTTTTTCGGGAGAGTCA
>JBHBVA010000181.1:0-3047 GCA_041793355.1 Bacteroidota bacterium
TACACCGGATTGCTATCTACCTCGATAGCTAATGCCGATGAAATTCGGCTTGCTCCTGCATCAAGCACTGTAGGGCAAAGCAAACATATCGCTCTGAATGCGGGTGTAAGTGCCACCCTCAATTGGGGAAACGGACAAACAGAAACAATAACTTTCAATGGAGGTTTAGCAAGTGTGGTGGTAAGAAGTGCTTCGCTTACCATTACTACTGCAGGCAACGGAGATATAACCTCTTTGTACGCTTCGGGCTGGGGATTGACCAACGCAGAAATGTCTGCAACTCCCAATCTACAACGTTTAGACCTCAGCTTCAATGCCTTATCCTCTATCAATGTGGTTACCGTTACCAATCTGTTGGAACTGAACGTTCGAGACAACCAACTTAATAGCTTGGAAGTCAGCCCACTCACAAAATTGCAGGTGCTTAATTGTGCCAACAATCAAATTACATCATTGGCGTTGAATAGCAATAGTTTAACCACTGTTGTGGCATCCGGAAACAACTTGACAACCCTTGCGAACGTGGGAAACAGCGTGCAAGTGCTTTGGGCAAACGACAACTTATTGACGAACGTCACGCTATCGCAACCTGCATCGATACGCACACTGGCGGTACACAACAATCAACTGGCGGACTTGCCTGCATCTATGTCCGGCATCAAAAAGTTGTCGGTATCGGGCAACAACTTAACATTCAGCAAGTTGCCAACGGTGTATTCCGGAGGAAATGCTATCATAGATAGCTGGATTGAAGCCCAAAACGGCATCAACGTAGCTACTGTACTGAAAGTGAATGAGGCTTTGAATCTCTCGACTTACTTTGCAACGAACGCCAACGGAGTAAACACCAATGCGAACTATGTGGTTAAACGTCAGTCGGATAACACCGTGCTTTCGGCTTCCGATGTAAGTGTCAACAATGGCATACTGACATTTTTGCAGGAAGTGGGCGAAGTGTATGTAGAGGTTACGAGCGAACAATATCCTGACGTTAAGTTAGTTACCTTACCGTTCAGAGTATCGAACAACACCTCGATAGAGGAAACAAAACAAGCCTCTGATGTGCAAATAAGTGCTACGCAAGGACGAATAAGCATTACCTCGAACAAGAAATTTACGCTGATAGTGAGCAAGTTGAACGGTGTGGTGGTGGTTAAGCAACAAATAGAAGCGGGTACTACCGATTTTGTTTTGCCACAAGGCATTTACGTGATTGCCGGCAAAAAGGTATTTGTTCCTTAATCGGCTTACAATTAATGATTTACAATAAAAAAGGAATATACGATGAAACCTCATAAATATATTGCATTGGCTTTGGCTACAACATTGCTACCCGGAATAGCATCGGCACAAAGCAAAGTAACTTTGCCCGTTATTGGCAAAAAAGATGTTTTGTTTAGCCAAGACACTTTGAAAATCAGCCATCATCCGGAAGTGCGTCAAATAAGTGCTATGACCAATACCGGATTCAGCTTGGGAGCGGCAACAGCCAATTGGGTACTCACCCAAAAGATTGGCAGTGATGCTCTTAGACTTTCGATAACGGGGAACCAATTCGGCACACCTCGTCAGGGGTATGTTTCGGTGTTGATGACGGATGGTAACGAGCGAAAATTTCTTGTACAACAGGCTGCCAACCCCGCTCCTACTACAGCTACTCCCACATCTTTGAACAGTTTAGCGGAAAAATTAACCATCACCGGGGCAACGGCAACAGCCTTTCAAAATAATGAGGGCATTGATAAGTCGTACGACAATAACACCTCCACAATTTATCACTCGCCTTGGTACAACAGACCTGTAACAGAGGCAACCCCAGTATCATTAACCTACACGCTTTCGGGGGCTCCGCACGTGGATTACGTGAGTTACACCTCACGCTTGGATGGAAATAACAACGGATATTTCGGATTGGTAGAAATACTATATTCCACAACCAAAAGCCCTAATACGTTCATCTCTTTGGGAACATTTAACTTTGGTATGGTGTACGGCACTACACGTGTACCTTTGGGCGAAAGCGGTATTGATGATGTAAAAAACATTCGCCTAACGGTAAAAACAGGAGCAAATAATTTTGCATCGGCTGCCGAAATAGCTTTTTACAAGCAAAACAATACGGTACAAGAATACCTCTCCACTATTTTTACGGATAACTTATGCACCAAATTACGGCCGGGCATTACCACTGCCGAATTGGATGCCATCACTATCCCCGAAATCAAAACGCTGGCAAAAGCGATTGCTGCCGGTGATTACTCGCAGGAGTATCGTGTGGGAGAGTTTCAAGCTTACGAGACGTTGGAAACGCTTTCTTACAGGCTGAAAACCAACAGATACAATTACTACGAAAATCCTACAGGTATCTATTTCGAGGCTAATAAGAGTATTGTTATCTTTGTGGAAGGGGCTTCTACCGACGACCCCGTGAAGCTCATTGTTAAAAACTTTGGCCAACCCACTACTTCAGGAGAGCAAAGCGAATCCTTGTTTCCTTTAGAAAATGGAATCAACATCGTTACGCCTACTCATCGCGGTAATGGCTACATCAACTATTTCACAGACAGCTACCAATCTGCTCCGAAAGTAAAAATACACTTCGCAATGGCCAACGAAAATGGCTACTTCGATGTGGAGCGTGGCGATGACAACACAAAATGGCAACAACTTTTGGCAAATACCAAAAGCGATATTTTGGATATGCGTAGCAAACGCATACAGTTAGCATATCCGGTGGCTCGCTTGAGAGAGCACTGCCCAACCGATGGAGTGCAACTAATGAAAAATAGTGACAGCACCATTTACCTGCAACGCGAAATATTGGGATTGCTCGGCAAAGAACCTAAAAATCGCCAGTTTGCCCGCGTGGTATGGAATGGATTTATGTATGCCGATAATTATGGAGCTGCTGTGGACGATGGTTCGGTCGCCTCGTGGATACGTCCGGCAACAAATCAGTTTGAGTTTTGGGGCTTTGCCCACGAATTAGGACACGTAAACCAAGTGCGTCCCGACTTCAACTACGGCGGATGTGGCGAAACAACAAA
>JBHBVA010000182.1:0-3005 GCA_041793355.1 Bacteroidota bacterium
CTTCTTTCTTGTCGGCATCAAACACAAAGATAACAGATTTTCAGCCAGATACCAAAGGTGGCTTGCCCTCAAAAAGAAACAGGATGCTCCCCCGAAAGGGGAACATCCTATTTATCAATGGTTTATTGTTTCTTAATCGTTGTAAGTAGGCAATGCCGAATACTTTTTGGAATAACGCAACATTTGCTCGGCATAGCCTTCGGTGTAAGTTATCTTCACGTCTGTAACCTTGCCGTTTTTGTCCGTTACCAACTCGTAGTTGGGGTTCACAAATCCTCGGTAAGGTTTCAAATTCAACGCTTTGTAACGTTCCAACACCTCCTTGTGTATGCCGGCATCCACCTTCACGGCATAGTCTTCTACCAGCTTGCGACCGGCTTCGTAGTCGCCTTCCGATTTGATGCGTTGCACTTCGGCCAGCAATTTGCCAAACAAGGTTCGCAACTTGTCGTAGTTATTTATCACCACAAAAGTTTTGCCGTTGCGTTTTTTCAGCTCCACAACATTTTCGGCCTTCCCTTGCTCGTACACCCAACGGGCTATCAGCTGACGGTTACGCATATGTGCCTCTTCGATATTTTTACCGAGTTCGATACGTGTCAGCTGAGTCATCAGCCCATTCATCATAAAACGGTAATATTCAGCCTTATAAGCATCTTTGTTGGGCAAAATACCCATTTCCACAATTTTGGGGTCGGCACAATAGTACAAACCGAACAAGTCGGCACGAGCCTCCTCGATAGTGGAACCGTAAGACTTCATCGCATCGGAGCTGACACCGGGCAACAACTGTCCCGAACCGTGTCCCAGCACTTCGTGCAAATCCGTGTGCAATACGTCGGTCATAAAGCCGTACTTTTTCATCAGGTCTTTTTCCGTATCCGACCACACAAACTCATCGTTGAAGCCCGTTTTTTCCGATGCCTTGGCATAAGCCTCCATTATGTTTTCGATGGTTACCGATTTGGAACCGTGGTCTTTACGAATCCAATCGGCATTAGGCAAATTGATGCCGATGGGTGTGGACGGATAGCAGTCGCCACCGAGCTGTGCCACCGTAATCACTTTGGCAGATATACCTTTTACGTTTTTCTTTTTGAAGCGGTCGTCCATTGGCGAGTGGTCTTCAAACCATTGAGCCTCTTTGCTGATAAGGTCGGCACGTTTGGTTGCCTGCAAGTTTTTGAAGTTCACGATGCTCTCCCAGCTCGCTTTCAATCCCAAAGCATCGCCATACGTTTCGGTAAAGCCGTTCACAAAATCCACACGCGAAATCGAATCCGTTACCCACGCCACCGCATAGTCGTCAAACGTCTTCAAATCACCTGTTTGATAATAAGCAATCAGCTTTTGGATGTGTGCCTTTTGCAAATCGTTTTGGGCTACACCTTCCGCCTTTTTCAACCAATGCACTATGCGTTCGATAGCCGGAGAATACAAGCCTCCCACTTTCCACACACGCTCTTTCAACTCTCCGTTTTCCTTCACCAGTCGGCTGTTCAGCCCGTAGGAGATAGGTGTAGGGTCGTTTGGTTTCTTCATTCGGGCATAAAAGTCCTCCGCTTCTTTTTGCGTTACGCCGTCGCCGTAATAGTTGTTGGCAGAGGTAGCAATCAGGTCTTCGCCATCGGCTTGATTTACCTTTTTTGCCATCACGGCAGGGTCGAACATCACGGGCTTAATCATTGCAAGAAACTCGTCCACGCTTTGCCCCTCTTTGGTAGGCACCAGCTCGGCAGGCAGAGCCTTTACCTGCTCATCGAAAAAAGCCTGCGAAAATTCCGGCAAAAACTTCTCTTCGCCATAGTGGTGATGAATACCATTCGAAAACCACACCCGTTTCAGATACACCTCAAAGGCTTGATAATCTTTGCTTTTTGTATCGCCCTTGTAGTTCTCGTAGATGGCCTCCAAGGTTCGGCGGATTGCCAAGTTATACTTATTGTTTTGGTCGAAAAGAATATCGCGTCCCTCCAATGCCGCTTGCGACAAGTAGTAAACCAACTCCTTCTCTTGCAACGTAAGCGAATCGAAATCAGGCACTTGATAGCGAAGTATTTGCAAATCGGCAAATTCGTCCACCTCATACTTAAAATCACTGTCGGCAGTCGCACCTTTTTCCGTGCAAGATGCCATCATCATGGATAGTCCCAACATAGTAGATAATGCTATTTTCTTCATATTTTTCACGTTTTCCGACTGTTTTCCAGGCAGTCAATTCGGCACAAAGGTAATGTATAAAATGCAGAACAGCAACTACATCCCCCGCTTTTGTGGAGAAAGGGTAATACGATTTACCATTCATACAAAAAAGGGACGGCGACCAACATCGCCATCCCTTTACTGCAGGTTGTTTGCCACAACCCTATTTTAGAAAATCTTTCTCCGCATAAACATTGCCTCAATGAGCGAGAAGTTGGCGGAAATCATTACATAATTTTCTTTCAGATAACCCGACGGAGCGGTAAGGTTGCTGCCGTATTCCACACCCAAATTGAGCATTGCCCGCTGACTTTGATTCACACGCAGGGGAATAACCACACCACTGGACACTGAGAAGTTCCAAGCCGCTTTGTTCTTAAGCTCGATATACGACTTGTTCACCCCTACCCCAAATTGGTATTGTTTCGCCTTGTGAGCCGTGTAAGCATCTTTGTAGGGCGTATATGCTACTCCCACTTTGGCACGATGCACATCGCCGATGCCGATGGAGGCATTTCCCGATTGTAGACCCTTCCATTTTTCGGTTTCGTATTCGGCAGCTACCAACAACTTGCTGGTGCGGTACGATGCTCCCATACCGTACGATTCGGGGATAAACTGATTCGTGCTTCTCAACTTTTCGGTACTTTGCAGCGTGTTGCTCCCTGCGTACACTGAAAAGTTGTTTTCCAACGACAGCTTTTGTTTGTAGCCGTAGGTGGCACCCAGCGTCCAATTGCCTTTATGCAATTGCAAGCCAAACTTGTTGTAAAACTGCACCACGTTCGATTCCGTTTCGTATC
>JBHBVA010000183.1:0-2565 GCA_041793355.1 Bacteroidota bacterium
CTTGTGGACTGGAACGCAACCACCGATTCGGACGGAAACATCTCCCTCCACATCAAAAATTCCACTTTGACTTTGCAAAACAGTGCAGGTAGCGATGTTACTGCTACTGAAACGCTTCCCAAAGCTGGCGAACGCTGGTACATAGCAGGTATTGCGGGCGGCGGTGTATTGGATGCAACAAAAAGCAACGTGGATTTTGCTTACTCTTATGATTTAGACAAACTTCTTCTCAATAATCAGGCACGCATCCCCTTATCCTTTGGATGGACACGCTTTACGGTTCCGAGCAATTCGGAGAGAGCACCACGCATTGTGGTACAATTTCAACCACAAGGTACATTGTTAAGTGTGAACGTGAACAACAAAACCAACGTGAATAACGAAGCGTTAGAAGCAACTTTCATTAAGGTTCGCTCCAATGCTCTTTCGCAAGATGGCGTATTCGACTATTCACTCACAGCCTCTCGTGCCGACTACACTGCGGCTCCCAAATGGACATTCACCAGCGACGAGGCCACAACATCAGACATTTATCAAACCATAGAAGGTATGGCAAGCAATGCCAGCTTTAACCAATATGTGTGGGCAATGCCCCGTCCCGAATCGGCGAAACCGAGCGGAGGATTCAGCACACGAATAGGATTGGTGTCCTACAAGGTGTACGAAGCTGGTACAACAAACACACCCGTAGCACGCACCACAAGCTACAAGGCCGGACTCAGCTATTCTACAAGCATTGATGTAAATCGTCCCTTTCTGCCTTACGAATACTTCACCACACACAACGTGGCTACCGACGGGGTATCCTTTACCTCCTCGCAAGCAAACGATGCAAGCGGACTTTGGAACTGGGCAGATGCGGTGGATAAATTTAAGGCCATCACAATTGACGGCAGAGACTATCGCTTGCCTGTGGTGAACGAAATGAGAAGCATTTTCCCTCAAGTAAGCCTGACAAATTTAAATTTCAGCTCTGAAAGCACGGTGGAAAACATAACTGAAAACATCAGATTGGATGCTATGACTAAAGGGACATTAAGCTCTTACAAGAGTAGCGGTAGCAATATTATTTATGCCCTTCGTTATCGGGAAAAAGTAATCGGCACCGAAACCGAATACAAAAATCATCGCTTAACAGCTGTCCGCTACGAATATACGGACAATAGTAACGGAGGAAAAATGTTGCGAACAACTTTCCGACACTTGGGAACGGCCGGTGCCGCTACCACTTTGGCTCGAGTGGCCGACGAAACTTATTGGCAAAGCAATACGGAAAACGATGTGGTATTGGAATTCCCCGCTTCCAGAAGATTGGATGCCTCAGGGCAAGTTATGAATACCGGCTCCGGATGGTATTGGACAAGATCAGAGCGTTCAACAGGCTCGGTGCAAGCTTGGGTTTCGCTATTCCAGGCAGGAGGGGTGTTTGGATTGCAATATTCAGATAAGACACCGCAATGTGCTGTTCGCCTTTATAAAAGCGATATATTCTAAAATTTTTAGAAAGTTGATTTACTAACAAAACACTTCCCTCCTACGTTTTTGCATTGCCCTATTTCCCGCAGGGCGGAGTGTGAAGGAGGTATTGTTTTTACTGTGGCAATACCCAATATCGAAAAAAAAGGGTGAAAAAGTGCCTCCGCCATCGGCTTGTGAAAAGTCGGGGCGGAGGTTTTTCGATATATAACGAATATAGGGACGTATAATCGCCCCCTATCTTGCAACATTGTTAGAGGCGTATGCAATACGCTCCTACGACTGTAACACATTGACAAACAGACAAATTACCCACTAATAATCAATAATTACAATTATATTTACTTCTACTGCGTAATCCGGATTTAAAATGATACGGCATCCCCCTATCCGTAAAAACAAGAAACGAGGTGCTCTGCAACAATCATCGTTTTGCTAAATGATTCATTACAAATAAGATGTGTCGCCAAACGGTGGTAACGACACCATAATGTTTGCACATAATGCGAAACCGCTCTTTCAGTGATGCTTTATGATTGGCGGTGGTCATTCCCTCGTTGAGGTAGTTTATCAGCGTCAAGCGGGTGTTGTGGAAACGCCTTGAACGCTTCATCACACGAATACACCAATCCACGTCCGCCGAAAAACGGTAGGCGAGGTCGTAAGGCAAGAACAAATCCCGCCGCAAAATAAATGCTTGGTGGCTCACAAGCATTCCCTTGCGGAAGCTTCTCCAATGCAGTCGCTTGGGGGCACGGTGATGTCGCATTCCCATTGGCTGACGTGCCTCATTCACCAAAGCTGTTTCGCCGTATATCACGTGTGGCAGTTTGTCGTTATCAAGCAATCCGCCGAATATTTGCTCCACCGTAGTGGGCGAAAAAAAAGCATCGCCGGCATTCAAGAAGCACAGATAATCGCCTGTGGCGAGTGCCGCACCTTTGTTCATTGCATCGTACAGCCCCTTGTCGGGTTCGCTCACCAAATGATGAACTGTTACGCCCGACTGCTTCAGCTCCTGCAAAGTGCCATCGGTGGAGGCCCCGTCTATCACAATGTATTCGATGTGCGGATAGGTTTGCTCGGCAA
>JBHBVA010000184.1:0-5332 GCA_041793355.1 Bacteroidota bacterium
CAGGAGGTTTGGGGGTGGATTTTTATTTTATTGCCCAACGTTTTAAGCGGAAAATATACGTGGAGCAACAAGCGGATTTGGTTGCAATTGCCCATCATAACTTTGCGACGTTGGGGATGGAAACCGAAACACATTGTTGCGACAGCATTTCTTTTCTTCAAAATATTGATAATAAGGTAGATGTTATCTACATCGACCCTGCTCGCCGAAATGCCGACGGACGGAAAACCGTATTGCTTGCCGATTGCACTCCCGACCTTACGCAAATAGATGATTTACTGAACGTTAAGTCAGAAAGAACGCTTATAAAACTATCGCCGATGCTGGATATTACGGCAACAGTGAAGGCTCTTTCGCACATTAGCCAAGTGTATGTGCTTAGTGTGGACAACGAGGTGAAAGAATTGCTTTTGCTGAAACAGCCTACCACAGACGATGTAAAAATTCACGCAGTGAATATTTGTAAAAATGGTGATGTTCAGAATTTTACATTTACAAATTTGCAAGAGAGTGAGGCAAAACCAACGCTAACAAGCGAGGTGCAAACCTATTTGTACGAACCGAACGCATCGCTACTGAAAGCGGGGGCTTTTCGGATATTGTCGGAACATTTTTCGGTTGCCAAGTTGCATCCGCATACGCACCTTTACACCAGTAGCAAACCTATTGAGGGGTTTCCCGGTCGGTCTTTTCGGGTAGAGCAGGTGTTTACATTCGCCAAAAACGATGTGAAAAAGTTGAGGCTGATGGCTCCTAAAGTGAATATTGCCACAAGGAACTTTCCCGCATCGCCAAACGACTTGTACAAAAAGTTGAACCTTAAAGATGGAGGACATTACTTTTTGTTTGCCACCACACTCTCTAACGGAGATAAAGTATTGATATTGACTACAAAAGCTGATTTTTGATATAACACTATGGGAAAAATGCAATGGGAACAGCTGATTTCGTCCAAACGTTTTGGGATGGAAAATTATCACGATGGACGAAAACATAATCGCACCGATTTTCAACGTGATTACGACCGTTTGATATTCTCGTCACCATTTCGTCGCCTGCAAAACAAAACGCAGGTGTTCCCTCTACCGGGCAGTATATTTGTGCATAACCGCCTCACACACAGCTTAGAAGTTGCTTGCGTAGGACGCTCGTTGGGTACGCTTATCGGTCAGGCACTCCGTCAAAAATATCCGGATAGTCCGGCCTCGTTCGAAGCAATCGATTCCATTGTTTCGGCGGCGTGCTTGGCACACGATTTGGGAAATCCCCCTTTTGGCCATTCGGGCGAAAAAGCAATTTCCTCCTTCTTTTCCGAAGGCGAAGGACAGATGCTTCAAAGCAAAGTGGAAGCCGAAGGCGGACGTTGGACGGATTTTGTGAATTTTGAAGGCAATGCCAACTCCATACGTTTGCTGATGCACCAGTTTCGCGGGCGGCGAAGAGGAGGGTTTGCCCTCACTTACAGCACTTTGGCTGCTATTGCAAAGTATCCCTATTCGTCAGAAATAACCGTTAAGAAAAATAAATTTGGCTTTTTTCAAGCCGAAGAATCGGACTTTGCACTGATTGCCAACGATTTGGGAATGATTCGGCAAAACTCTGAAAAACAATCATTTTGCCGGCATCCGCTGGTGTACTGTGTGGAGGCTGCGGACGATATTTGCTATCAGATGATGGATTTGGAGGATGCTCATAAGCTCAATTTATTTTCCACCGATGAGATTTTGAGCTTGCTGATGCCCTTTTTCTCGCCCGAAAGGCAGGCACGTATGCACGATGTGATGGCAATGGTGGACGATGTGAATGAAAAAATTGCCTACGTCCGTTCGTCCGTTATCGGGGTGCTGATAGATGCTTGTGTAGAGGCATTTATGCAACACGAAGAGCAAATATTGGCCGGCACTTTTCACGGACCACTCATCCAACACATTCCGCAGTTGCTTGACGATGCTTACCGCCATTGCTCGAAGGTAGCTTTCAAGCGTATCTACCGCTCCAAAGAAGTTTTGGATGTAGAAATTGCCGGTTATCAAATCATTCGTTTTATCCTCAAGGCTTTAATAGAAGCGGTGGAAAAGCCTAATAATGAATATTCCAAAATACTGCTAAACCGCATTCCGGAGCAGTACGAAGTGGATGCCGAAACTTGCTACGAGCGAATTTTGGCGGTGTTGGATTTTGTGTCGGGGATGACCGACGTGTACGCATTGGATTTGTATAGGAAAATCACGGGTATGAGTTTGCCCGCTGTTTGACCTCAACACGCACGCAATCAAACGTATTTTCAAGCATTCAAAACAAAAGCAAATTAGTACCCTGCAATGAACCATCGGCAGTTACACGACTGGCTCAACAGCAAAGTGGAGCAGTACAACACACCCTCGTTTATCGAGAGCGACCCCATCAGCGTGCCACACCGCTTTGCCTTGCCACAGGAGAAGGAAATAATGGGCTTTTTTGCTGCAATATTTGCTTGGGGGCAACGCAAAACCATTATATCCAAAGCCTTGGAGTTGGCTCGGCGGATGGATAATGCTCCGCTGGACTTTGTGAAAAACCATTCGGAGCAAGACTTAAAAAGCCTTCTCGGCTTTAAGCATCGCACTTTCAACGATACCGATTTGCTACATACCATCGCCTTTTTGAAGCAACACTATTCCCGTCAGGACAGCTTGCAGACTGCCTTTTTTCCGCAAGCGGAGATGACTGTGGAGCAGGCACTTATCAGTTTTCGACGTTACTTCTTTGGTTTGCCCGATGCTCCGCAACGCACGCAAAAGCACATCCCCTCGCCTCTTCAAAAATCGGCGTGCAAACGTTTGAATATGTACCTCCGCTGGATGGTTCGCAACGATGAGCGAGGCGTAGATTTCGGACTGTGGCAACAAGTAAAGCCCGCAAAGCTAATCTGTCCGCTGGACGTACACGTGGGGCGTACTGCCCGAAAGTTGGGACTGCTCACTCGCGACAAGGACGATTGGGCTGCCGCCGAACAACTTACGTGCGAGCTTCGCAAGCTGGATGCAACTGACCCTGTTAAGTACGATTTTGCTCTTTTTGGAGTTTCTATCGAGGAGAAATGTTTGTTTTGAAAATGGAATAAAAAACATTGAATTATAATCTGATTATGAGTAATTTGTCATCTTTTGCCGTAGTGGGAGCAGGCGGAGTAGGCGGCTATTTCGGAGCAAAACTTGCCCAAGCCGGCAAGCAAGTTCACTTTCTGCTCAACAGCGATTTTGCACACGTTAAGCAACACGGCTTGCAGGTAACATCCATTCACGGCGATTTTCGCTTGAACCACCCCAACGTGTATGCCACATCGGCCGATATGCCTGCTTGCGATGTGGTGTTGGTGTGCTTAAAAACAACCCACAATCACTTGTTGTCAAGCATTTTACCTCCCTTGTTGCACGCACACACCATTGTGGTGCTTATACAAAACGGATTGGGAATGGAGCAGGATTTGCAACACCATTTTCCGCACCTCCGCATCGTGGGTAGCACGGCATTTATCGGAGCCTCCAAGCCGGAGCCCGGACACATTCTGCATCAGGACAACGGGTGGCTTACGCTGGGAAATTATTCGGGCGTAGATGACGAAACCTTGCAGGCTCTTGCTACGCACTTTGCGGAGGTGGGAGTGAAAGCCCGCATCACCGATTTGGCTGTGGCACGTTGGCGAAAACTGGTGTGGAATGTAGCGTTCAACGGACTATCCGTAGCACTGAATACCACCACCGACCAATTGGTTCACAATCCGCATAGCAGGCTGATACTCTTGCAGTTGATGCACGAAGTAATAGAGGCATCGCACCACTTGCAATTGAGCGAAACCATCCCGATGGAGTTTGCCGAACAAATGCTTGTTGCGACCGAACAGATGAGTGCCTACTCGCCCAGTATGCGGTTGGATTACTTGCACGGTCGCCCTTTGGAAGTAGAATATTTGTACACACGTCCGTTGCAAGAAGCCCTTGCTGCGGGTTACGAGATGCCTACCGTGCAGATGTTGGAGCGGCAGCTCCGCTTTCTGACCAAGTGATGTGCTTTTTCGGTAACCAAACGGATATTCGAACAACGGATTTTTTTATACTTTTGTGGCAAATCATAGTGGAACGTAATGTGGGTATAGTACTGAAATGAGTACTCCTGTTTCACCAAGAAGGCTGAAGTGTATTGATAACAAAATTTTTTTAACTGAATAAGAAAAACTATGGCGACAAATCGCAAATGGGAAACCATAAAACAGTACGAAGATATTCTTTTCGACTACTTTGAAGGCATCGGACGCATCACCATCAATCGTCCACGCTACCGCAATGCCTTTACACCCACCACCACGCAGGAAATCAGTGATGCACTCCGCATCTGCCACGAAAATCAGGACATTTATGTGGTGGTGCTTACAGGTGCCGGCGACAAGGCCTTTTGTGCCGGAGGCGACCAAAACGTGAAAGGCAAAGGCGGATACATAGGCAAGGATGGTGTGCCTCGCCTGCAAGTGCTTGAGGTACAGAAGCAAATCCGTTCGCTACCCAAGCCCGTAATTGCAATGGTGAATGGGTATGCCATTGGTGGCGGACACGTGTTGCAGGTGGTGTGCGACTTGTCCATCGCTTCCGAAAATGCTATTTTCGGACAAACGGGTCCTCGTGTGGGCAGCTTCGATGCCGGGTTCGGTTCGTCGTACTTGGCACGCATCGTGGGGCAGAAAAAAGCCCGCGAAATCTGGTTCCTCTGCCGTCAGTACAATGCTCAACAAGCTCTGGAAATGGGATTGGTAAACACCGTAGTGCCTTTTGAGCAATTGGAGGACGAAACCGTAAAATGGGCTCACGAGATGATGCAGCACAGCCCAATGGCTTTGCGTATGATAAAGATGGGCTTGAATGCCGAACTGGACGGACAGGCTGGTATTCAGGAGCTTGCAGGGAATGCCACACTGCTTTACTACCTGACGGATGAGGCACAAGAGGGCAAACACGCTTTTCTCGAAAAAAGGAAACCCGACTTTAAGAAGTATCCCAAATTCCCTTAGATGAATATTGATATTCAATCGCATACGCTTCACTTTAAACGCCCCGCAGGAACATCTCGCGGGGTTTATCATCAGCATACGGTGTGGTATGTGATACTTCGCAATGCGGACAATCCCACGCACATCGGCGTGGGTGAATGTGCTCCGCTACCCCATTTGAGCCGCGAGTACAACCCCTTGTTCGAGCGTGATTTACAACGCTTTGCTCGGCAATGGCAGGAGCAAGGCAAGTGGAGCGACGAGGTGAAGCTGTACCCCTCCGTTTTGATGGGGTTTGAAACAGCTTGGCTA
>JBHBVA010000185.1:0-2754 GCA_041793355.1 Bacteroidota bacterium
CTTTTTCACAAACAATAATTGGCACTACCGAACATCGGCCTTTTCACAAACAATAATTGGCACTACCGAACATCGGCCTTTTCACAAACAATAATTGGCCTTACCGAGCATCGGCTTTTTCACAAACAATAATTGAAAATTCCTTTCTGTAAACGCTTTTTAGCCCTTATAGTTTTTTGAATTTGGCAAACTTCAATAATAATTGCTTCGTTCCCACATTCTGAAACTCTACGGTTGCTTTTCGGCTTGCCACATCGCCGGACAGTTCACGCACGATGCCTTCGCCAAAACGGTCGTGCAGTATTCTGTCGCCCACCTGCAAGTCGTGGAATGTGCTATCGGGCATTGCCGCAGGGATAGCTGCGTGGGCTTGTACCCAACGTGGCTCTCTGTTTGTACGGGGCGGCATCACCACCTCCTTTGTTGTGCCACTGCGTGGAGGCATCTCTTCTCGGCTTGCCGAAAATGTTCGGCTGAGCATCGTATCGCGAATGTCCAAACAATCGGGGTCAATTTCTTTCAGAAAACGGCTGGGCTGCCCCATCTGCATTTGTCCGTTGCGAAAGCGACTGCGTGCATAGCTGAGCGTACAGCTCACTTCGGCACGTGTAAGTGCTACATAAAACAGCCTTCGCTCCTCCTCCACCCCCTTGTATTCCGACAATGCCATTGACGAGGGAAACAGCTCTTCCTCCATCCCCACCACAAACACGTGTTTGTATTCCAGCCCTTTGGCTGCGTGTACGGTAAGCATCGTTACTTTTTCGGCTTCGGCATCTTGGTCAGTGTCTTGGTCGGTCAGCAGCGATACCTCCGCCAAAAAGTCGGGCAACAAGGCTTGTTCGCCTTGTTCCGTGCGAGCGTCCGTAAACTCCTGAATACCGGCCATCAGCTCCTGAACGTGCTCCTGACGGCTCATCCCTTCGGGCGATTGGTCCTGATAGATGTGATGCCACACCCCACTCTGCTTCATCACCAGCATTGCCATTTCGTAGGCCGAAAGCTCTCGCAACTGCCGGGTAAAATCTTCAATCATTTCGCGAAATGCGGACAGTTTTTTTTGCCGTTCCTCCGTTCACTCCCAAGTTAAATTCCAGTGGCGACGACAGCACGGCCCACAAACTCACCCGGTGCAGGCGGGCAGTATCGGCAATCTTACCCACAGTGGTAGCTCCTATGCCCCGTGCCGGAAAGTTTATAATCCGCTTAAAAGCCTCCTCGTCGTTCGGGTTGATAATCATACGCAGGTAAGCTATCACGTCTTTTACCTCCTTGCGTTGGTAAAACGACAATCCGCCATAGATGCGATAAGGGATATTCTTCTTTCGCAGAGCCTCCTCGAATATGCGAGATTGGGCATTTGTGCGGTACAGAATAGCTATATCGCTCCACAAAGCACCTTTTTTGCGGAGTGTGGCAATGGCATTGGATACGATGATTCCCTCCTCAAAGTCGGAATATGCCCCCTCCACCACGATGGAGCTTCCCACCGCATTTTTTGAAAATACATTCTTCTCCAATTGCCCCTTATTGCACTTTATCAAGCTGTTGGCAGCGTTCACTATGGTTTGCGTGGAGCGATAGTTTTGTTCCAACTTAAATACTTTGGCCTCCGGATAAGTCTGCTGAAACTCCAAAATGTTCGTAATATCCGCTCCGCGAAAAGCATAAATACTTTGGGCATCGTCGCCCACCACGCACACACGCCTATGCACCTCTGCCAACTGCTTCACTATCAGGTGCTGCACATTGTTGGTATCCTGATACTCATCCACCAACACAAACTGGAATTGCTGTTGGTAACGAGCCAGCACTTCTGCATTTTGCTGAAAAAGCCGATGGGTGTTGCACAACAAATCGTCGAAATCCATCGCATTGGATGCCTGCAGTCGCTGTGTGTAGGTTTTGTATATTTCGGCAGTCATCGGCACTTTGGCACGCATATCATATTCTATTGCCTCCTTGTTTTGTGCATAGGCTTGTGCCGAAATAAGACGGTTTTTCGCCTTCGAAATAGTCGCCGCTATCTTCGCCGGTTTATACACCTTATCGTCCAGCCCCATCTCTTTTATTATGGTTTTCAGCAAATTACGAGAGTCGGCTGTATCGTAAATAGTAAAGTCGGAGGTATATCCCAAGTGTTCGGCTTCACGCCTCAGGATGCGGGAAAACACCGAATGAAACGTACCCATCCACAGTCTGCGGGCAATATGTTCGCCTGCTATGGCGGCAATTCTCCGTCGCATTTCGGCGGCAGCCTTGTTCGTAAAAGTTAGTGCCAATATGTTGTGAGCCGGCATCCCCTCGCTCATCAAGTAAGCAATTTTGTAAGTCAGCACACGGGTCTTGCCTGAGCCTGCACCCGCCACTATCAGCAATGCTCCGTCGTTGTACAGCACTGCCTGTTGTTGCGGTTCGTTCAATTCGTTCAAATAATCCACCATAAATTCAAAAAGAAGAGAGGCAACCTTCGTTCCCCACGTTGGGATGCACCTCTTTGCCGGGAGTGTTCCCCGTTATTCATATCCTTTTTTTTGCAGGCACAAAGATACGAAAAGATAACAGCTCTCGCTTCTTTAATATGACCATAAAAACCAAAAGACGACCTCCCATAATGGGAAGCCGTCTTCTTATATCCGAACGGAAGTTAAACTTCGCATTCGGGCAAGGGAGCGTTGCTTATTTTGAAGCCTCTTTCTTTTCGGCTTTTTTGTGCATAATTTCGTAAGCAATAGGTGTAGCGATAAATACTGA
>JBHBVA010000186.1:0-2571 GCA_041793355.1 Bacteroidota bacterium
AGAGGGCACAAAGGTGCTAAATCGCGTTCCGGTTATTCAAAGAAAATTGGATTCGAGGGTGGACAGATGCCTATTCAACGTCGTCTTCCCAAGTTTGGTTTCAATCCTTTGAACAGAGTAGAATATAAGGCTATTAACCTAGATGTGTTGCAACGCTTGGCTGACGAGAAAGGTCTGACTAAAATTTCAGTTGAAGTGCTGAAAGAAGCAGGTCTTATCTCATCAAAGAGCTTGGTTAAAGTTTTGGCAAAGGGTGAACTTACGGCTAAAATTGAAGTTGAAGCACATGCTTTTTCAAAAACAGCAGAAGAGGCTATCTTGGCTGTTGGCGGAAACGTATCAAAACTGAAATAAGATGGGATTGGTAAAGACTGTGGAAAATATATGGAAGATTGAGGATTTGAGAAAGCGAATCCTCACTACTTTCTTTTTTGTGTTAATCTATCGTTTTGGCTCTTTCGTGGTTTTACCAGGTGTGAATCCGGAACAGTTAGAAAATTTACAAAAACAAACAGAGGGAAGTCTTCTTGGGCTACTTGATATGTTTTCCGGAGGTGCTTTTACCAATGCGTCAATTTTTGCACTTGGAATTATGCCGTATATCTCTGCGTCGATTGTTATACAATTGCTGGGGATTGCGGTTCCATATTTTCAAAAATTGCAACGTGAGGGTGAGAGCGGTCGAAACAAGATGAACCAATATACTCGTTATCTCACGGTTCTTATCTTGTTGGCACAGGGTCCTGCTTATCTGATGGGAATTCTTGGTTCAGATCACGGAGGCTTCTTCGATTTCTTACTTCCATCTACAATAATATTAGCGGGTGGTAGTATGTTTGTGTTGTGGTTAGGTGAAAGAATTACCGATAAAGGTATTGGAAATGGAATCTCTTTCATCATTATGGTGGGTATTATTGCTCGCTTACCACATGCGATAATGGGAGAATTAGAGTCTCGCAGTGCTGACTTTGCAGGGGGCTTTGTTGCGGTTATCCTTGAAATCTTGTTCTTGTTATTGATTATCTGTGGGGCTATCTTATTGGTACAAGGTGCACGTAAGATACCGGTGCAGTACGCTAAACGTGTGGTTGGAAATAAACAATATGGTGGTGCACGCCAGTATATTCCACTGAAAGTAAATGCTGCAAACGTGATGCCCATCATTTTTGCACAGGCAATTATGTTTATTCCTATTGCATTTACTCAGTTTACCGTATCTGATAGTGGAGGATTCTGGGCTTCGCTCACAGACAATACCTCGGTGGCATACAACGTGTTGTTCGCCCTATTGATAATCACGTTCACGTATTTCTATACGGCAATCACCATCAATCCTGTACAAATGGCTGAAGAGTTGAAGCGTAACAACGGTTTCATACCTGGTGTTAAGCCCGGTAAAAAGACTGCGGATTTTATTGACGATGTGATGTCTCGCATTACATTACCCGGTTCGTTGTTCTTGGCTTTTGTTGCGATTTTGCCTGCATTTGCAAATGTTTTTGGGGTAAGTGCTGAGTTCTCTCAATTCTTTGGAGGTACTTCGTTGCTAATCCTTGTTGGGGTTGTTTTGGATACATTGCAACAGATAGAAAGTCACTTGTTGTCTCGTCATTATGATGGACTTCTGAAGTCGGGTCGTATCAAGGGGCGTTCAGGATCTATTGCAGCATACTAAAAGTTTTTTTCGGATAGAGGAGAATCTTTGATGATATTTCTAAAAACAGACGAAGAAATAGAGTTGATACGCGAAAGCAGTCGCTTGGTAGGAATGACTTTAGCTGAAGTGGCAAAACACATCCGTCCAGGTGTGAAGACTCTGGAATTGGATGCCATTGCAGAGGATTTTATTCGTAGTTACGATGGTGCGAAGCCCGTGTTTAAAGGGTATAATGGTTTTCCTTATACCCTGTGTGTTTCCGTTAACGAGAACGTAGTACACGGCTTCCCATCTGATTATGAACTTAAAGAGGGGGATATTGTTTCCGTAGATTGCGGAGTAATTAAAAACTCTTTCTGTGGCGACTCTGCCTATACTTTTTGTGTAGGTGAAGTGGCGGACGATGTGAAAGCCCTGCTTAAGACCACCAAAGAGGCCTTGTATCTGGGTATAGAGCAGGCTGTGGCTGCTGCACGCATTGGTAATATTGGTAATGCTGTTCAAACGTATTGCGAAAAACGAGGTTACTCTGTTGTTCGTGACTTGGTGGGACACGGTATTGGACGTAGTTTACACGAATCTCCTGAAGTGCCAAATTTTGGGAGAAAAGGAACGGGTGTACTTCTGCAGAAAGGGATGTGCATCGCTATTGAACCAATGATAAACTTAGGAAGCAAGGATGTGATTTTTGAGAAAGATGGATGGACTATACGGACTAAAGACCGCAAGCCGTCCGCTCATTTTGAACATACTATAGCTATCCGAGAGGGGAAGGCCGATATTCTGTCAACTTTTGAATTTATAGAATCTGTTATTGGAGAAAAAGAATTTTAGGTATGGCTAAACAAGCAGCGATAGAACAAGATGGTGTAATTGTGGAAGCGTTGTCTAATGCAATGTTTCGGGTTGAATTA
>JBHBVA010000187.1:0-9987 GCA_041793355.1 Bacteroidota bacterium
ACCCCGAAAACCTTGTGGGCATCGGCCGAAATGCCTTTGGAACTGGGCGGAAAAGTACACGGTGTGGGTGTGAATATGGTGAGCGATAAGGCAGGCTTGTTTAACAACACATACCTAAATGGTCAGTACGCTTTTAAACGAAAAGTAGGCAAAGCTACATTGAATGCAGGAGTACAGTTAGGGGTTGCCAGCATCAATTTTGATGCAACAGGCTTATATACTCCATCCAGTGGCTACCACAATTCATCAGACGAAGCGTTGCCCACTTCCAACGAAAAGGCATCGGTAGCAGACATAGCTGTGGGTGTTACTTGGCTTGCCCCGAATTATTTTGTAGGAGTATCCACAACGCATTTGCTTTCGCCCACTTACACGTTAGGCGAAAAATACGAAGCTCGCTTGCCACGCACATATTATTTGGTGGGCGGATGCAATATTAAACTATCTAATCCGTTGTTTGAGGTGTTGCCGTCGGCTCTGTTCAAAGCCACAGGTAATATTTGGCAGGTAGATGCTTCACTGCGAGGCGTTTACAATAAATTGCTTACCGCCGGGCTTTCGTGGCGAAAGGATGCAGGTTTTATTCTCCTTGTAGGAGCTTCCATTAAAGGTTTCCACTTGGGATATTCCTACGACCTGGCTACCTCCGAAATTGCCCGAGTAAGTGGCGGTTCGCACGAATTGAGTATTACGTACAGTATGCCGGTGCAGCTTTCCAAGCCCAAACGGCACAGTGCCAAAAGTGTCAGATTGTTATAGAAGGTTTGTTTGAATGGCAGTCTGTAAGAAGTTGAAGATAAATGTGTTGAAGAAAAGGAATAGCATACATATTAAGCAATAATATGAAGAAAACATTTGGAACGATAGCCCTTGCCGCATTACTTGTTGCCTGCGGAAAGCCTGCTGCCACTCAGCAAGTGGGCGGTGAATTGGTGGGTGTGGGTGGTTCGTCGTGGGCAGAAGTGGCTCCGTACGGAATGACTTTGGTGTCGCGTGGAGCCATCGAAATGGGAACAGCCGAAAATGATTCGCTTTGGGGCATTATTGCCAACGACAAAGGCATATCCGTAGATGGTTTTTGGATGGATGATACTGAAATCACCAACTCCGAATATCGCCAGTTTGTATATTGGGTACGCGACTCCATTACCCGCGAGCGATTGGCTGACCCGGCTTTTGGCGGAGATGAAACTTTCAAAATAACGGAAGACAAATACGGCGAACCCGTAACTCCACACCTCAATTGGCGAAAGCCCATTCCGTCGCGTCGCCTCACGGAGGAGGACGAGAAAGCTATTAACAGTCTGTACGTTGTGCATCCCATCACTCGCAAACGGATGTTGGATGCCCGGCAGATGAATTACAGATACGAGTGGTTTGACCACACGGAAGCCAACAAGCGACAAAACCGTTTGGACCCCGCCGAACGTAATTTGAACACCGATTTGCCGGTGGATAATACGCCTGTGATGATTTCGAAAGATACAGCCTACATCGATGCCAACGGTAAGGTGGTGAATCAAACCATCAATCGTCCGTTGAGTAGTTTGTTTGACTTCCTCAACACCCGCATCGTGAACATCTACCCCGACACGACTTGTTGGGTAAACGATTTCAAAAATGCTTACAACGAGCCTTATGTCCGTTTGTACTTCTCGCATTCGGGCTATAACGATTACCCTGTGGTGGGGGTAACATGGGAACAGGCTACGGCCTTTTGTGCCTGGCGTACAGCCTTTTGGAAGATGGGGCAAGGCACTAATACCCGCGAGGTAGAAGCTTTCCGTTTGCCTACCGAAGCCGAGTGGGAATTTGCCGCTCGCGAAGGAAAATCGACGAATAAATATCCTTGGGAAACGACCCAACCCAAAGATGGAAAAGGGTGCTTTATGGCAAACTTTAAGCCGGGCGATGGCGATTACACCGCCGATGGCAGCCTCATCACTACACGGGTGGGAACGTATGCTCCCAACAAATTCGGGTTGTATGATATGGCAGGTAACGTGGCCGAATGGACATCTACCACTTATACCGAAGCAGGTAACAAGGTGATGAACGATATGAACCCCGAATATAACTATCAGGCTGCTAAGGAAGACCCTTACGCCAGCAAAAAGAAAGTGATAAAAGGAGGCTCGTGGAAGGATGTGCAGAAGTTTATACGTTCCGATATGCGTGAGGGCGAATTTCAGAATCAACCGCGTTCGTACATCGGTTTTCGTTGCGTACGTACTCAAATCGGGTTTTCTAAATCTCGCCGATAAAATGTAGGCTTGTACTTTATTTAAGAGATGAAAAAATATGGTAAAGAAAATTTCACGATACAAAAATATTTTAGAGAAGTTTCTGGCGGGCGAAACGGGCAGACGCTTCTTCCACATTGCGTATAGCGTAGGTGCAGCGGTGGTGCTGGTGGGTGCTTTGTTTAAGATGAATCACTACCCGATGGGCGACACAATTTTGATGGTAGGTATCGTTACGGAAGTGCTGATGTTTACCATCTCGGCATTCGACCGTCCATCGCGAGAATATCCTTGGGAAGAGGTATTCCCCGAACTGGCAACCCCCGAACAGGTGGCACAGAAACAAAATTACGAAGAACGTAAACGTTTGAAAGAGAATTTGCAGCAAGCAGACGGAACGGATAAAGAGATACCCGTTGTGCGTGTGAGTCATACTGTTCGCCCTGCGGTGGCAGTAACGTCCGCTGTTGCCGAACCGCAGGCTCCCGTTGCCATTGCATCCGCAACCGAGCTACCCAATGTGGTACAAACTTCCGAGCAATATGCCGAGCAAGTAGGACAGATGGGCGAGAATATCGAAAAGTTTAACGAACTGACACAATCACTCAACCGATTGTCGGAAATTTTGAGCAACTCGTTTGCCCCCATCATCAACAACTCCGAAAACATCAGCCAAACTACACAGGGTTATGTGGAACAAATGACCAATCTAAACCGTAACATTGCAGGGCTGAATACTATCTACGAAATACAGTTGAAGGGTGTTAGCAGTCAGATTGATGCCATCGACCAAATAAACAACGGGTTGAAACAGATGAGAAATTTATACGAAGGTACTATCCCCAACAGTGCGTCTTTCAAAAGCGAAACAGACAAACTGGTGCAGCAGATGCAGGATTTGAACCTTGTGTATGCCCGTATGCTGCAGGCTATGACAGCCAATATGGCGATGAATGCAGGGTTGCAACAGGGTGGGCAAGTACCACCCCAACAAGGGTAGTTTGTAACAAAATAAGCAGTATTACAATAAGTTACGCACACGATGATAGCCAGTAATTCCAATTCGCCCCGCCAAAAGATGATAAACCTGATGTACTTGGTTTTTATCGCAATGTTGGCGATGAACATTCCGGCGGAAGTACTCGATGGTTTGGAGATGGTGGAGGATAATCTTACCGCCAGCGTGCAAAGTGCAGGCCGTCGTAATAGGCTTATTATGAGCGATTTTGAACAGGCAAACAAGCAAAATCCGACCAAAGTGGGAGAGTGGTACAAGCAAGCCGTACACTTTAAGCAGGTGGCCGATTCGTTGTACGCACACATTGAAGCCTGCAAATTGCTGATTGTGCGTCAAGCCGATGGCGAAGAGGGTACGCTGTCCGATATTCAAAAGAAGGACAATCTTACCGCAGCCGCCGAAGTGATGCTTTCGCCCGAAGGCAGAGGCAAACAACTGGAAGCTCAAGTGAGGGAGTTCCGTTCGTTGGCTATATCGCACATCACCGACCCCCAACGTAAAAAAGTGGTAGAGGAAAATTTAGCACTCAAACCAAGCAAAATAGCGGCTCGCGAGGGCAAAGACTGGGTACAATCGCTTTTCAAACAAATGCCCGTAATGGCATCCGTTACATTGCTCACCAAGCTGCAAAACGATATTCGTCAAGCAGAAGGCGAAGTGCTTGCCAGCCTGTTGGCAAATATTGATGTCGGTGACTTCCGTGTGAATCAGTTGAATGCTTACGTAGTACCCAAAAGCAACATCGTGATGCGTGGCAGCAACTACGAGGCAAACATCATTCTGTCGGCAGAAGACTCTACCAAGCGTCCCCGTTTTTTTGTGAACGGCAGATATTTGGACGAAGCACAACGAGGATTATTCCGGGTAGGAACAGGAGCAGTAGGCACATTTCCGGTGAAAGGGTTTATCGAGCTGGCACGTGCCGACGGCTCGTTGCTGAAGCGTGAATTTACGAGCGAATACACGGTGATAGCTCCAATGGCAACGGTAGCTCCCACCTTGATGAATCTGCTGTATGCAGGTATTCCTAACGAACTGAGCATATCGGTTCCGGGTGTTCCCACTTCCGATATTTCCGCAACAATGGAGAACGGAACCCTTACTCGCAATGGTGATAAGTGGTTGGCTCGTCCCTCCAAAGTGGGGCAAGATGCTACTATCGTGGTTACGGCAAAGGTAGGTAATGCCACGCAGGAAATGGCTCGTGTCAAATTCCGCGTGAGAGCTTTGCCCGACCCTACGCCTTACATCGAGTATGCCGATGCTAACGGTAACCTCCGCAAATTTAAGGGGGGACGTTTGGCAAAAGGTGTGTTGGTGAATGCAAACGGAATCAAAGCCGCTATCGACGACGATTTTCTAAATATCTCGTTTACAGTGCTTAGCTTCACTACAATTTTTATCGATGGAATGGGAAATGCCATTCCCGAAGTGTCGAACGGAGCGAATTTTTCCGACCGTCAGAAAGAGCAGATTAGTCGCCTGCAACGCGGACGGATGTTTTTCATTGCCGGAGTAAAAGCCAAAGGTCCGGACGGAGTGGAGCGAGACATCTCTCCCATCGAGGTAAGGGTGAATTGATACACCGAAAGGCAAAGGCGGATAAAACGAATGTAACAAAAATCAGAACATACGAAATTTATAACAATGAAAAGGTTATTCACATATTGCTCAATTGCTGTGTTGGCGTGCGTAGGACAAGCATTGTCGGCTCAGGAAACGTTACGCGACCGCATAGCTCGTCGCAATGCACAACAAGAAAATTCCGCCGTGCCGCAACTAACGGTGCGAGCAGCCAATAAAAACAAGGAAATGACCCAAGACATCAGCAAAGCACGATGGATGCGTGAGGTGTATCGTCTGGTGGACTTAGACAAGGAGCGAAATGCTCCGCTATACTTTCCCATAGAGCCGGATGGCGACAGAATGAACTTCTTTACGATGATTTTCCGCCTTTTTTCGGAGGGGAAAATAGACGTGTACGAATATCTGCTGGATGGACGAGAGTCGTTTTCCGAAAAACATAAAATAGCTTTTGGTGAAGATTTTTTGAAGCGATACAACATCTTGTATAAGCACGAGAACAATCGTTTTGTGATACACGACAGCGATATACCGAGTGCCGAAGTAACCTCATACTACATCAAGGAGGCGTGGTATTTCGACGCATCTAATTCGGTAGTAGATGTGAAGACGTTGGCTATCTGCCCCATTCTTTATCGGCAGGACGATTTCGGTTCGGTGGCTACCCCCTACCCATTATTTTGGTTGCCTTACGAAAGCGTTCGTCCCTTTGCTGCTCGTTTGCCGATAATGACTTCTGCCCTCAACAATGCTACCACAGGAACGGTGGACGATTTCTTCCGTCGCCGAATGTTTGAAGGGGATATTTATAAGGTTACGAACTTCAAAAATCAAACGTTGGTGCAGATGTTCCCTAACCAAGACGCTCGCAAAAAGGAACAGGCACGGATAGAAACACAACTGACTGATTTCCAGAAAGGATTGTGGGCTACTTGTGCCGAATGCGACTCGCTGGTAGCCAACTTAAAGGTGAATGAGAAAGCCGCCGAAAAAGTGGCGAAAGCCTCTGCGAACGAAAAGAAACGCACCAACGAATCGTTGGACGACAAGAAAGCGGCTTCATCGTCGGCAAACAAAACCGCTGCACAACCAGCCAAAACGGTGAAACGCTCGATGCGAAACAGACGATAAGTGTATCTGTTTCAGGATGCTATGGAATGATGAACGATGAGGCAATCAAGCGGTATGCTTTCAATGCTCCCCTTGCGGGAATAGAGGCAAAGAGCCTCGACTTTTTGTGGCAAAAGCCCGAAAAAACAACCAAAATACATCGTGCCGATTTTTACCATTTTATTTGGATAGAAAGTGGCACTTTGTTGCTGAATGTGGATTTTGAAACGTTAAGCCTGAATGCCGGCGAGGCTTTTCTTATTTCGGCAGGGCAAATATGCTCTTTTTCGCTCGATAGCCATCCACAAGGATACTCGGTGCTGTTTGTCCCGGAGTTTTTGGGTGAGGCTGCAACAGATATTTCCTTGCTCCGTGCCAATCTCTTAAAAAACGAAGCTGTTCCCCTGCATGGTTTGCCCATTGCCGGGCTATTGCATCAGTTGATGAGCGAGCTGTCAAGTCCGCCCGATGAATATCAGGCAGTGATTACACGCAGTTGTCTGCGGATTCTGTTGGCGGAGGTAGCACGACGCATACCTCATTCCGTGACGACACAAAACAAAATATGCCAACGCTTTATCAACGAGGTGGAGCAAAACTTCAGAACTCTACACTCGGTAAACCATTATTTATCATTGCTGGCCATACACGAAAAGCCGTTGGCACAAGCCGTAAAGCAAGCTACAGGATTGTCTCCGAAGGCATATATCGACCGCAGGCGGATATTAGAAGCTAAACGAATGCTTGCATATAGTAGTTTGTCTGTAAAGGAGATAGGTTTTTCGTTGGGGTTTGACGAGCCTACAAACTTCAACAAATTCTTTCGCAAACACGCCGATTGCAGCCCGAACGAATTTAAGGTACTACAAAGCAAGGGGTAATCCCTGAAATTTTTGCCGTAGGCGGATATTTACCATAAATGTGCTGAAATGTATAATAAAGGGCATTGTGAAAACCTCTACCTTTGCATCATCAAAATTAAAGAAAAAAATGATGAAAACAAAGGTAATAACAATGGTTAGTGCAGCTCTGCTTGCAATGAGCTGTGAGGCAAGTAATTCACAAAGTATTGTAAAAAAAGAAAACACAATGAACAAGAAACAACAAGTAGTAGAATTGCTTAAAGCAATTGAAACAGGAGCAGGCGAGCCTGTAGCGGTTATCAACCCTAACAAGTACATTCAGCATAATGTAAATATCGGAGACGGATTGGCTGGTTTCGGCGAAGCACTTTCTCAACTTCCAAAAGGCTCTGCAAGAGTGAATACCGTGCGTGTATTCCAAGACGGCGACTATGTTTTTGCCCATACGGAGTATAATTTTTTCGGTGAGAAAATCGGATTTGATATTTTCCGTTTTGAAGATGGAAAAATAGTAGAACACTGGGACAACTTGCAGGAAACGCCCGCAAACCCCAATCCGAGCGGTCGCACAATGACAGACGGAGCAACAGAAGTAAAAGACCTCAACAAAACCGAAGAAAATAAAGCCTTAGTGAAAAATTTTGTGGAAGATATTTTAGTCAATGGCAAAATGGAGAAATTGGCAGGTTATTTTGATGGCGATAACTACCTGCAACACAACCCACAAATCCCTGACCAACTTTCGGGATTGGGAGCTACTTTGGAAGCATTGGCAAAACAAGGGGTATTTTTGAAATACGATAAAATCCATAAAGTATTGGGCGAAGGAAACTTTGTTTTAGTGGTAAGTGAAGGGCATTTCGGAGGCGTTCACAATTCATTTTACGACCTTTTCCGTGTAGAAAACGGCAAAATCGCTGAGCATTGGGATGTTATCGAGCCAATTACACCCAAAGAAACGCACAAAAACCAAAATGGAAAGTTCGGTTTTTAAGTTTTTACTGCCCAAGTTGTAGAAGAAGCAAAGAGGAGGCTTAATCCTAGGTTCCGCAGTAGGAAAAAAGTACAACTTTTTTCCTACTGCGGAATTTGGGTTTAAACAAGAAAGTTAGCCCGAACTGGTGAGGAAATAGCTGGGAAGGTGATGCTATTTTATAAATATGTTTTGGAAGTGAAAATCTAAAAAATCTTTTGAGGGCAAAAATTTATCTGGCAAAATAATAGACTGATTGTTGTATTTCATGAAAAAATCCCTCACCGATTCGTCAGTAGAATAACTGTCTAAACACTTGGAAATCTTTATTCTAAAATCAGGTGTAACGGTTATGAAGCCTCTATCAAAAGCTTTATCGTGTATAGAATTTAAGCACAATCCATTGTGCGGATTAGTTCTATTCTTTTTGTCTATAGACCAAGGTACTATATGGCTTGCGACCAACAAATCGGGTATTGATAGCCCTGTAAAACAGCATTTTAAGTTGTATGATGACAATATTGTACTTCTAAAGAAACTCTGATTTATCCTTGTTTTAACAATAGTTTCTCTTTCTTTTCCCTCTGGTAAGTTTTCAATTTCTATACACTCAAATTCCTTGATAGTCTTGCCTTGAAGTTCTGCGATTAATTTTTCGCTTTCAAATGCCAGTTTATCCCAGTTCCCATAAAATTCATTCCAAACTTCTTCCTCCAATTTACTTCCATTGACTAAGCCCGTAATTCCTTGTTCTCTTAAAGCAGGGTCAAGACGGCCAAAATTTCCAATCTTCATACCAAGTGCAGAAGGGCTTCTACCAATAATATTCGCATATTCTATGATTGTAGGATTGGATTTGTTGGTACTCTTGAATGGAACTTTACAGTAAACATTGAAGGCTATAATAGTTTCTTCTTTAGTCCAATTATTATTTTTTGCCATTATTTATTGTTTCAAAGCACGTTGCGAAATAGTCGGATAGCTTCTTGTTTTACAATTCTCTTGTAGGTCAGAATTACCGATAAAGTATAATTCGCTTATATTCTTTTCCTTAAATCGAAACTCTTATTGGTCAACGGTATTGAAGCCCCATTCCTTCAATAAAATTTGTTCCTCCGGCGAAAAGCCAGCCACGAGGTAAGCACTATTTTCTCGCCGAAGCGGATAAAGCTCTCGGAAGTGGGCAAATTTATCGGGAGATTGCTTTAATGCCTCACTCTCACGTTCGATGTTGTATGTATGGAGCAGTGCTTCGTGAATGCGGTCTTGTCCCATTTGAGTATCTGCTTGAATGATATTGGGGATAATATTGGGTGCCTGAATATCGGCGAGCTTGTCTTTGGGGAGATTAAAATATGAGCATAAGGCCTCTAACGACATTCGTGTGGCATTTGCCTTGCCATCGGCGGAATAACCGGCAATGTGCGGGGTGGCAAGGTCGGCGAGTTGTAATAGTTCCAAATCAATGTTAGGTTCACCTTCCCAACAGTCTATCACGCAGCCGGATATGAATTTCTCTCGCAAAGCTGTTTTTAAGGCTTGAGTATCTACAATGGCTCCCCTTGCAGAATTTATAATCAGAGGTTTACGTTTCAGAGAGCGGAAAAAAGCGTCGTTGGCCAAATGATAGGTGGCATACTTTCCGTTTCGGGTAAGCGGTGTATGAAAAGTGATGATGTCCGCTTGCTCGGCTATGGTGCTTAGTGGGACGAAGCTGTCTTCACCTTCCCTTTCGGCACGAGGAGGGTCGCATTGCAAAACATTCATTCCGAGCAATTTACAGGTTTTTACAACTTTGCTACCTACGTTGCCTATTCCCACAATTCCTATGGTAACATCCTGCAGATGAAACTTCTGCCGACGGCTCAATGTGATAAGAGCAGAAGTGATGTATTGCTGCACCGAGCCCGAATTGCAGCCCGGAGCATTTGTCCAATGAATACCATTGGCTTTGCAGTAAGCGGTGTCAATGTGGTCGAATCCGATGGTTGCCGAACAGACGATTTTCACTTTGGAGTTCTTCAAAAGTTCCTCATTTACAGATGTTACGGTGCGGACGATTAGGGCGTCGGCATTGCTAACGTGTTGTGCCGAGATGTGTTTTCCCGGCAGGTAAACTACCTCGCCAAAGTGTTCTGCGTTACCTTGTAAAAATGGAATGTGTTGGTCTGCTACAATTTTCATTGTCGTGTGTTG
>JBHBVA010000188.1:0-3991 GCA_041793355.1 Bacteroidota bacterium
CAGCACTTCGTTGAGCAATCACATCCTGCAAAGCCTTTCCTCCACAGCCGGCAGCGATTCTATCCGCACAGCCGTAACGGAAGAACTGACTTTTGAATTTGATTTTTTTGCCCCAAAACAATAATGATTACAACAACCAAAAATTTAACACTTAAATATAGAATATGAAACAATACAATTTCGATGCCGATGTAAACCGTGAAGGGACTAATGCCCTGAAATACGACGTATTAGAAGAACGATTTGGTCGCCCCGACTTGCTGCCTTTGTGGGTGGCAGATATGGATTTTGAGGCTCCGCCGTGTGTAAAAGAGGCTATCATAGAGCGGGCCAAGCACGGAGTATTCGGCTATTCTTGCCCCTCGCAGGCGTATTACGACAGCATTATCAATTGGGTGGGCAAGCAACACAAATGGAACATCAATCAGGAGTGGATTACCTTTATACCCGGCATTGTACGCGGAATAGCTTTTGTGATAGACTGCTTTACAAAAAAAGGGGACAAGGTAATTATACAACCACCCGTATATCATCCGTTCAGCATCGTGCCTACACTACACGAGCGAGAACTCGTTTTCAACCATTTGGAGTGTGATGGCGAAAATATCTTCCGCATCAATTTCGACCTCCTACGCCAACAAGCCAAAGAAGCCAAGTTGCTGATACTCTGCAATCCTCACAATCCCGGAGGGCGAGTGTGGACACGTGAAGAATTGGCGGAAATTGCCGAAATCTGCCACGAGAATAACCTGCTTGTCATCTCCGACGAAATTCATTCCGACCTTGCATTTGCACCCTACACACACGTTCCGTTTGCCTCTGTTTCCGAAAAGGCCGCACAATGCAGCATCACCTTTATGGCTCCCAGCAAAACGTTCAATGTAGCAGGTATCGTAAGCTCGTTCGGAGTGGTACCCAATGCCCAACTGAGGGAAACATTCTTCCACTACTTGCGACGAAGCGAATTTAACGAAGCACATTTGTATGCTTATGTGGTAGCTCAAACCGTTTACACACAGGGCGAAGCGTGGCTCAAAGAGGCAAAGGAGTATATTTGGCAAAACATTCAGTTTGTGGACAAATATCTGCAAACTCATCTTCCGAAAATAAAAGCCATCCTACCTCAGGCATCGTTCCTTATCTGGCTCGATTGCAAAGAGTTGGGGCTGTCGCAGGAGGAGTTGGTTTCCTTTTTTGTGAATGAGGCCAAGTTAGCACTCAACAGCGGAACAATGTTCGGCGACGGTGGTGAAGGCTATATGCGGATAAATGTGGGTACGCAACGTCATAAATTGGAGCAGGCACTCACCCAACTGAGCCGGGCTTACACCGCTCGTTTTCAGTAAGGTGAACATTTCCGCCATCCATACGTTTAAGGCACAGCGTTGCCTTGTACGCAAGGCGAAGAAAATAAAACATACATAGATTTAAGGAAAATGAAGATTTCACAAAACAAATCAGTGGCTCTTTCTTACGAACTTTTTGTGGGTGAGGAGCAAGAATTGATGGAAAAAGCAACCACCGAAACGCCTCTGCGATTTATTTTCGGTACAAATAGTATGCTTCCCGCTTTCGAAAAAGAGGTAGAGGGTCTGCAAGTAGGCGACACTTTCGACTTTGTGATTCCCGTAGAGCAAGCCTATGGCGAGTATGACGATTCGGCTATCGTGGAGTTGCCAAAAAACATTTTCGAAGTGGAAGGCAAAGTAGATGAAGCAATGGTGTACGAAGGTGCCGTTTTGCCAATGATGGACACTAACGGACAACGTCTGCAGGGGCAAGTGGTAAGCATCACCGACACTACGGTTACAATGGACTTCAACCACCCTTTGGCTGGCGAGAATCTCCATTTCGTTGGTAAAGTGGAAGATGTAAAAGAGGCTACTGCAGAAGAAATTGCTGCAATGTTCTCCGGTGGAGGTTGCGGATGTGGCTCAAGCTGCGGATGCGGCGACGAGGACGACTCCTCCGAGGGCGGATGCTGTGGTGGTGGTTGCGGTTGCCACTAAGCGAGCTGATAAAACACGAATGCACAGGGCATCAAGTTGCGGGATAACCCAAAGCTTGGTGCTTTTTTAGTGCGTACTCTGTTGAGCTTGCTATGAGGCTGTTCTGTTAAATTTCTACAGAGGTACGCCCCCTGCGTGAGCCCATCCTCACGGACTCTAAAATGACAAGTGCAGATGGGGTCACCTTCCCCCCAAAGAAAAACTGTAGCTCCACAAGTGAGGATGTAACGAGACAAAAATTACAAGCCCAACAGGTGCAAGCTACAGATTTAGTTTATTGGTGGTTTGCTCACCTTATCCGTGCAAGGTAAACTTTATGCGATACAGCTTTTACATTTCATCCGGAATGAAGTGTTGGAATGGTCGTATCCGCAAATCGAACCGGCCGTCGGTCAGCTTTATTACTTTGGTGAGGTCTTTTTCGTATCGCAACGAGCAGGTGAATAGTCCGCTAATCACACCTTGTTGCGTAGCGGGGTCAAACTCCAGTCGGGTAATATGCACGTTGCCTGTTTTTCGGCCCACATATAGCCCAAAAGGTTCCGGCGAGGTCATTTCAAATCTGGCGGAAGCTACTTCTATCACATTATCTCCCAGTTTGGGATTTATTAGCGAAAAGTAGAGGGTACTTGATGTTTCTGCCGGAGTAGCATCATTCATTCTGTTTTGTCCTATCGCCACCAGTCGCAGCGTAAGGGTATCTCCGCTTATTGTGGGCGATGCCCCGATACTCGGAATCTTGGTAAGCTCCGTGCCCATAGCCCAAGCCACTCCGTCCACGTAGCAACCGATGGTGTTTTCACCGGTTTTTGTGGCCTCCGGCAATTTATCCCATTCTTTTTCGCAGGAAAAAGCACACGACAGGCACACAATAGCAATGCCTATAAGGTATTTAAGTGGTTTCATAAATATTAATATGTTGAAAATTAAGTTCGTCGAAATTGCAAGACTACCGTTTCCGAACAGAGCCAGTTGCTTTTTGGCAGAGAAGCCGTATTCCGGCGGAGCATAACAAAGAGGCTTTTTGTTGTTTCCATATTTTTTGTATCCTTTTTCTTTCCGTACTTTCGGTTTTAGGTGCAAATTACAATATTATTCTTGACAAATGCAAGCCCGCAAGGGAGTTTTTGTTGCCAATTTCGCATTTCTGTGATATTGAGTTGTTCTCCACAAGGGTGTAACAGGCTGTGTGCTATAACAATAAGGTACATCCGGTGGGTTTGCCTTTGCAGAACCTCGACGGATAATATTTTGAGGCAGATACGCCCGCTAACAAAATTAGTTGTATCTTTGCCCCCGCTTGTGGTTCCGTAGCACACGGTTGTTGCTTGGATGAAAAGGGAATCGGGTGAAAGTCCCGAACAGTCCCGCTGCTGTAAGCTCCCAATGATGTTCGCATCTGTAAAATACCACTGAAAGGTTTCTGCAAACACCTTTCGGGAAGGTGCAGAGATGGCGAGGAGTAAGTCAGAAGACCTGCCACAGAGCTTAGGTTTTTTCTAAAAACCTTTTAATAAACAATTTGCTTCGAGGAAAAGCAGAGATGGTTTTTCAATGACAAACGTATTGCGAAACATACAAGCATGGCGGTGCTGTGCTTTGGTGGCATCCGTACTTTGGTGTATGGTTGTAGTCGGTGTGCAGGCACAGTCCGACAGTGTTCGTTTGCATCGTCTGCAAGAGGTGATAGTGCATTCTTCCCTCTCGCAGGGAGATGTAGTGCCTGCCCAAACGTTGCAGGGCAAGGAGTTGAAGCGTCTGTCGGTGCTGTCGGTGGCAGATGCTTTGCGTTACTTTTCGGGGGTGCAAATAAAAGACTACGGCGGCATCGGCGGACTGAAAACAATAAATGTACGGTCGATGGGGACAAACCACACGGCAGTAACTTACGACGGAATAGCAATAGGCAATGCTCAGAACGGACAGGTGGATTTGGGACGCTTTTCGCTGGATAACATTGAGGCGGTGAGCCTTACCGGCGG
>JBHBVA010000189.1:0-3159 GCA_041793355.1 Bacteroidota bacterium
CCCTGACGCACAACCGAACCTTCGTCCACAAAGATTTCCTTGATAAAGCCATCCACACGAGGACGAATTTCAACGTCCTCTTGTCCTTTTATCGTAACAGGATAGACAGATTGCAAATCTGCACTTTGTGTGCTCACTTTCATCGTTTGCAACAAGGGAGCTTCTGCCTCCGCTTGTCCATCTTTGTTACCCGAACACGATGCTAAAACTGCCATCGTTGCAATGGCAGTAATAGTTGTATGTATTTTTCTCATCACTATGTTTAAAATCTAAAATCTATATCGTGCTTTTTGATATTTTCCAAAATAATAGAGGCTTGCTCTTCCAACACTTCCAAGTTTACACCTTCGAATGTTTCACGCAACAATTTTTCCACTTCTTTGTCCACTTCTACGAACATTTCGGCTGCCCGCTCCGAAATAAGCAAGCGTTTTGCACGAGTATCTTCGGGGTTTGGAAGTTTGTACAACAAATACTTTCTCTCCAAATTTTTTGTGATAGTGGACATCGTTACGGGGTCAACAAATATGCGTTGAGCCACCATTGCCTGTGTTACGTATTCCACTTTTTCCTCTTCACGCAAGTAACGCACCATTGCCAACACTTCCATTTGTGGCACTGTCAGCCCGTGTTTTTCCGAAATACGTTGTTTCAATCGCAACGCCCTTTTGTCCTTCTCCACCAATAAGAATGCTACTCTCTTCAAATCTTCTACACTTCTCAATTCACTCATAATGTTTTCTTCTCTTTTAAAAATTTCCTATGCTTAAAATCGAGGCAAAGGTACAATTTAATTCGCATGCGAACTATATTTATAATCTATTTAACCTAAAAATACATCTATTAAAACAATACAAAACCCTCTAATACACATACAACTATATGATAATCAAGAATAAAAAAGCGAGAAGAAATTTATATTTCCTCTCACCCCAATCACTAAAATACATTAACTAACCACTATGCATCTATGTTGGCATAAGTAGCATTTTCTTCTATAAACTCTCTACGCGGAGCCACATCCTCACCCATCAACATCGAAAAAATATGGTCGGCTTCTGCGGCATTCTCAATAGTTACCTGACGCAAAGTACGATTCTCCGGATTCATTGTAGTATCCCAAAGCTGCTCTGCGTTCATTTCACCCAAACCTTTGTAGCGTTGCGTTGTTACCGACGCCTCATTGCCGTCGCCATACTTCATAATGAAAGCCTGACGTTGCTGATCGTTCCAGCAATATTCTTCCACTTTTCCTTTTTTACACAAATACAAAGGTGGTGTTGCAATATAAATGTATCCCTTATCCAGCAACGGACGCATATGGCGAAAGAAGAAAGTCAAGATAAGCGTTGCGATATGGCTACCGTCCACGTCGGCATCCGTCATTATCACCACCTTGTGGTAACGTAGCTTGTCGATATTTAGTTCTTTGCTATCCTCCTCTGTACCAATGGATACCCCCAAGGCCGTATAGATATTCTTAATTTCCTCACTATCCAACACCTTGTGGGGCATTGCTTTTTCCACGTTCAAAATTTTTCCACGAAGGGGCAATATTGCCTGAAACATTCGGTCGCGTCCACTTTTTGCCGTACCACCCGCAGAATCCCCCTCCACAAGAAACAATTCACATTTTTGTGCATCCTTACTCGAACAATCCGCCAATTTTCCCGGTAGCCCGCCACCTGAAAGAGGCGATTTGCGTTGCACCATTTCGCGAGCCTTGCGTGCCGCCTGACGTGCCTGAGCCGCCAAAATCACCTTTTCTACTATGGTTTTCGCTTCCTTAGGATGCTCTTCCAAATAGATGCTAAGTGCCTCGCCCACTGCCTGATCCACAGCACCTATCACTTCATTGTTACCCAACTTCGTTTTGGTTTGACCTTCAAATTGAGGTTCTGCCACTTTGATGGAAACCACCGCTGTGAGCCCTTCTCGGAAGTCGTCCCCGCTGATTTCTACCTTTACCTTTTCAAGCATTTTTTGGTCTTCGGCATACTTTTTCAAAGTTCGCGAAAGCCCTCTTCTAAAACCTGTAAGGTGCGTTCCCCCCTCAATGGTGTGAATGTTATTCACATACGAATACACATTTTCGTTGTACGAGGTGTTGTACGTTATTGCCACCTCTACGGGCGTACCTTGTTTTTCCGTTACAATATGAATAACATCGGTAATCAAGGCTTCTTTACCTTGATCTATATAACGAACAAATTCCTGCAATCCCTTCTCAGAGTAGAAAGTTTCGCTCTTATGCGTACCATCCTCTTTTTCAATACGATAGTCGGTAAGTGTAAGTCTGACACCTGCATTCAAAAACGCCAATTCACGCAAGCGGGTAGCCAATGTATCGTACTTATACTCCGTAGTGGTAAATATCGAGCCATCAGGCTTGAAGTGAATTTTAGTTCCTGTTTCGGAAGCATCACCTACCACTTCTACCGCCGAGGTAGGCTTGCCCACAGAATACTCCTGCATATAGTGCTTACCTCCGCGAAATACTTCAGCTTTGAGGTAAGTGGACAATGCGTTCACACACGATACACCCACACCGTGCAATCCACCCGACACCTTGTAAGTTCCTTTGTCGAACTTACCACCTGCGTGCAACACCGTGAGTACCACCTCCAAAGCCGACTTATTCTCTTTCGGCATTATATCCACAGGAATACCACGTCCGTTATCTTTCACCGAGATGGCTCCATCTTTGTGAATAGCTACATAAATATCATTGGCAAAGCCGGCCAAAGCCTCATCAATGGAGTTATCCACCACCTCGTACACCAGATGGTGCAATCCTTTTTCACCAATATCCCCGATGTACATCGCCGGACGTTTGCGAACAGCCTCCAAGCCTTCCAACACTTGAATGCTACTCGCCGAATAATCATTACTCGCCGTATTTTTTTCGTCTTCTGTTATCATTATAATCTCTTCATTTTCGGAATTTTACGCCTTTCAAAAGACTGAAAATTTCCGTACTTAAAAACTGAGCAAATTTAGCAAATCTCTTTCAATTTGGCAAGCATCATCGGTAACAAAGCTACACTTTTCACAAGCAACTATCCCCTCAGAACATCAACTTTTGTCCAACAAAAAAAACAAAGAAAAATGCTACCCTAAAAAGAGTAGCACTTTCCCCACTTATAATTTAAAACGCTA
>JBHBVA010000190.1:0-2643 GCA_041793355.1 Bacteroidota bacterium
AATCGGTGTTGAATCTCTTAAAGGGTGATATTTTGCTGTCCCTCAACGGTATATCAAGAAATCAGGAGGCTGAGTTTTTGGGTTCTCCCAAAGTTCGTCTTGCTATGGCGGCCGACTTGGCTTCGCCACAAACAGCAGATACGTTGATACAACAATTCATCGCTTCCGAATACGGAACGCTTGTCAAGAAAAAAGCCGATGGTTTTTACGAATTTCCGATGAATGGAAACACAATACTGTTCGGGGTGCAAAATGGCACTTTCAGCCTGACAGTAGGAGATAATCCGCCGGCGAAAGTAAGTGCCGATAAAATTGTAGGCAACCGCTCTTATGCCTACTCCGACTGGCAGGAGGTGTGCAATGTTATTGCTCTTTACACACAAGAGCAAGCGTGGATGACTCCTATTATCGATTTTTTGAGAGTAGTTGAGAATATAGAAGGTAGCGATTCTGCAGAAAAAGGTAACCGGCTCACTATTCGGTTGGTGAACAAAGAGCAAAATAGTTTGGCAACTATCTGTAAACAACTGGATACAATGCTGAATGCGTATGGCTCGCAAGTAGGTATGTGATATACCTCCCAAAATAAGATACAAATGGATAAAATCCAATTAAATAAAGTTCGTCCTCACGTGTTTGCTGATGCCGAATTGCAATCGCAAGTGTGGGACGAACTTTTGATGTTTCAAGCAGAGCAATTTTACTTGGTAGAAGCCTCGTCGGGCAAAGGTAAAAGTTCGCTGTTCAGCTTCTTATATGGTCATCGGTCCGATTTTTCGGGCGAAATTCTGTTTGATGGGCAGGATACAAAAAAGTTGTCGCCTCGTTGTTGGGACAACCTCCGTACGTTCGAGTTGAGTTTGCTTTTTCAAGAGTTACGCCTTTTTCCCGAACTGACGGCTTACGAAAACATTCAGCTAAAAAATCAGCTTACCCACCACAAAAGCCGTCCGCAGATAGAGACTATGATGGAGCGTTTAGGGCTGGCGGACAAGTTGCACACTCCTTGTCAAAAGCTGTCGTGGGGGCAGCAGCAGCGTATTGCGGTGATACGTTGTCTGTGTCAGCCGTTTCGTTTTCTGCTGCTGGACGAGCCGATAAGTCATTTGGACGACGACAACGCTGCTATTTTGTCTGAACTCGTTTGCCAAGAAGCTCAAAATCAGGGTGCAGGCGTAGTTGTTTCTTCCATCGGGAAGCATTTGCCATTGTCTTATCATCAACATTTTAGCTTATGAAACTGGTGTGGAAACTACTGAAACAAAACCTCAGTAAAGGACAACTTATAGGCTTTGGGGTGGCCAATTTTATAGGCATCACCATTGTGCTGCTGGCATTGCAATTCTATTTCGATGTCAGCCCGATGTTTACCCAAAAGGACAATCTTTTAAAGCGGGATTTTTTTGTTATCACCAAAAAAGTGGGGGTGATGGGTGCTTTAGGGCAAGAAACTTCTGGGTTTTCGCCTGCGGAAATCGGTGAAATACAAGCACAATCTTTTGTAAAAGAAGTGGGAGCATTCTCCTCATCGCAATTTGCCGTGTTCGGCGGAGTGTCGGGCGAGCTTACGGGGCAGACGTTTCGCACCGAGATGTTTTTCGAAAGCGTCCCCGATAACTTCATCGATGTGCAAAGCAAGGCCTGGAAATTCTCGCCACAAGACGATGCCGTGCCTATCATCATTCCCAAAAACTATCTCGACCTTTACAATTTTGGTTTTGCCGAAGCCCGCAGAATGCCCAAAATTTCGGAAGGGCTCGCAACGATGGTGGGAATGGATATTGTGATAATGGGCGGAGGGCGGTCGTTACCTTTGAAGGGAAAAATAGTTGGTTTTTCGAGCAGGATAAATACCATTTTGGTCCCTCAAAGCTTTATGGAGTGGGCAAACAAACATTATGGCGAGGGTGCCATCAAGCAGCCCGCCCGCTTGATGCTGGAAGTGGGCAATATAGCCGACCCCAATATCGCTACTTTTTTTAAGGAACGGGGATATGAAGTAGAGGGCGAAAATCAGGCCGTTGGGCGGATGGCGTTTTTTATGCGTCTGTTTGTGGGCATTGTGGCAGGTGTGGGCATACTCATCTGCTTACTGTCTATTGCCATATTGGTATTGAGTATCTATCTGCTTATAGAAAAAAATATGCAGAAACTGCAAAATCTCCGCCTTTTGGGCTACTCGGCAAGAGCCGTTACCCGTCATTACGAGTGGCTGTCCGTCGGTATCAACCTGCTTGTTCATTGCGGAGCTTTGGGCTGTGTGGTGTTTCTGCGTAGCTACTATCTGTCGCATCTGCAACAAGTGTGGAGTGGGTTAGAATTTTCGTCGTTGTGGGCAGTAGCCGGTATTGCATGCTTGATGTTTATTGCTGTTACAGCCTTGAATATCATAGTGATACGTAAAAAGGTGAAGTAGCTTTTCTATTTATAGCTCGGATTAATACGGATTATGCAGCAAAAGCAAATACAATTGTAATCAATTGATTATCAACGGATAATCCGTATATTTTTCTGATACATTACAATCGTAGGGGTGTATAATCGTACGCCCTTACAATAAAAATCAATCAAGCATCTCCGAGAAAAAAAATCGCCCCACCTCAACTGAGAAGCAGGACGATACGACAATTGCTCATCACACCA
>JBHBVA010000191.1:0-3547 GCA_041793355.1 Bacteroidota bacterium
CAAACGATTTACAATTAAAGTAATCAAGCAATTCTACCAAATAATATTCGACAATATTGTTACCGCCATACACTACCACCGGCGACTGACGATTGTGCTGCAACCAGTCGAACGAATTGGACAAGGCATCAATTACGGCACGTGAGCCCAAATAGCTTCCGCCGATGCCCACCAACACCACTACCTCGCAGGTAGAGCGAAATTTATTGGCAGTAGCCTGAATATCAGCTAATTCGTCTGCTGTGATGGAGGACGGTAAATTGAGCCAGCCCAAAAAGTCGTTGCCTTTGCCCGACCCATTGTGCAATGCTTCATTACATTTTTTTGCATTGTCAGCCTGTGCATCAATGCTTTGTTGGCTTATAAAGCCCAACGTTTTAGAATAATCTAAACTAATTTTATTCATCGTATTTGTCTGTATTTTTATATTGACAACCTTTCGGAAAGTACACTATACCAGTACACTTTCTCTCAATAATTTAATTTCATTTGCAGGAGAAGCCTTCTCATACAAGATGCGATGCACCGCCTGCACAATAGGTATTTTTACACCTAACTTTTCGTTCATCTCCATCACGCACTTGGTGCCATAATAGCCCTCGGCAATCATTTGCATTTCCAGCTGTGCCGCAGTCACCGAATATCCCTTGCCTATCATTGTGCCAAAGGTTCGGTTGCGACTGAAACTGGAGTACGAAGTTACCAACAAGTCGCCCAAATATGCCGATGCGTAGATATTCCGCTCGTGCGGATTAACAGTCCTGCAAAAACGCTCCATTTCGGCAACGGCATTCGAAACTAACACCGCCTGAAAATTGTCGCCATACTTCAGTCCGTGACAAATGCCTGCCGCAATGGCATACACATTTTTCAAAACAGCCGCAAGCTCAATACCATCTACATCATCTGAAACAGAAGCCTTTACAAACCGAGTGGAAAGCATCTGTGCCAATAGGGTTGCTTTTTGAGCATCGGAACACGCCACTGTGGGATAAGTGCGACGCTCCAAAGCTATCTCCTCAGCGTGGCAGGGACCGCCAATGATGGCAATATTGTCCGCAGGTACATTAAAGAAACGTGTCAGATAATCTGTTACCAACAAATTCTCGGGGTGGATAATGCCCTTTATGGCGGATACCACAAATTTTTGGCTAATATCCTCCGTCAATCCCTCGAACGTAGATTTCAAAAAAGGCGACGGCACCGCCAACAAAAGCATATCGGCAGCACGTACCACTTCGTTGATGTCGGAATAAAAGGTTATTCTATCCAGATTGAACGACACACTGCTCAAATACAGAGGATTATGCCCCAACTGTCGAAATTTTTCCACCTGTTCGGGGCGACGGATGTACCAGTGCAGATGCTTCTGCGTCATCAGCAATATTTTTGCCAATGCCGTAGCCCACGTTCCGCTACCAATAATAGCTATTTTGAGTGGTGATTTCATTGTAAGACGCTTATTTAGGAATGCTTACAATACGCTTTCGGCAGCAGTTACCCACGCTCTCACCTGCTCTGCTGTTACGTTGGTATAGCCCAGCTTAAATTTCTTGTTCAATCCGCACACTTCTTGGTGCAGTTTGTTGGGGTTAGCTCCTTGTAAGTCCGTTACCAACAAATAACCTGCTTTGTGCAACAAGGCTACCCACTCTTCGGGTACGCCCACTTGTGCAAACTTAACTGCACTATCTTTTTGTGCCACTTTCTCCGGACGCATTTGTGGGAAAAACAGTACCTCTTGTATTGAAGTTTGCCCGGTCAGAAGCATCACCAATCTATCCATACCGATGCCCATACCCGATGTAGGTGGCATTCCGTATTCCAAAGACCGCAAGAAATCTTGGTCGATGAACATAGCTTCGTCATCACCTTTTTCCGACAAACGGAGCTGTTCTTCAAAACGCTCCCTTTGGTCTATGGGGTCGTTCAATTCGGAATAAGCATTTGCCAATTCTTTTCCATTTACCATCAACTCAAAACGTTCGGTAAGGTCTGGATTTTCCCTGTGGCGTTTACACAAAGGCGACATTTCGATGGGGTAGTCTGTAATGAAAGTGGGCTGGATGTAATTTCCTTCGCACTTTTCACCAAATATTTCATCTATAAGTTTTCCTTTGCCCATTGTTTCGTCAGCCTCGATACCCAGTTGCTTACACACCTCTCGCAATTGAGACTCGTCCATTCCACTAATGTCGATACCTGTGAAATGTTTGATGGCATCTGTCATCGTAACTCGTGCAAACGGAGCTTTGAAGCTGATAACATTGTTACCCACTTGAACGTCGGTAGTTCCCAACACTTCCAGGCAGATATGTTCCAGCATCTTTTCGGTAAACTCCATCATCCAATTGTAGTCCTTGTAGGAAACGTAAATTTCCATAGCCGTGAACTCCGGATTGTGGGTTCTGTCCATACCTTCGTTTCGGAAGTTACGCGAAAACTCGTAAACTCCCTCAAATCCGCCAACAATCAATCGTTTGAGATACAATTCGTTAGCTATTCTCAAGTACAACGGAATATCCAATGCGTTGTGGTGCGTGATAAATGGTCGTGCCGATGCACCTCCCGGAATGGGTTGCAACACGGGCGTATCCACTTCAATATAGCCGCGTTCGTTAAAAAACTGACGCATAGCGTTGAATATCTTCGTCCGCTTCAGGAATATATCTTTCACTCCGTTGTTCACCACCAAGTCCACATAACGTTGGCGATAACGTTGTTCCGGGTCGTTAAATCCGTCGTAAGTTACTCCGTCTTTTTCTTTCACCACCGGCAGAGGCTTCAACGATTTTGACAGCAATGTAAGCGTTTGAGCGTGAACCGAAATTTCCCCCGTTTGGGTACGGAATACAAACCCCGTAATACCTATAAAGTCGCCAATATCCAACAAACGTTTGAACACGGTGTTGTACAACTCCTTATTTTCATCGGGGCAAATGTCATCGCGTGTGATATATACTTGGATTCGTCCTTTAGAATCCTGCAACTCAACAAACGAGGCTTTACCCATAATTCGCCTACTCATAATCCGTCCGGCTATTTTCACGGGTCTTTCTTCACCTGTTTGTTCAAACTGTGTCTTAATATCCACCGAGTAAGCATCCGTAGGGAACTCTGCCGCCGGATAAGGTTCGATACCCAACTGACGAAGTTCATTCAAACTTTCTCTTCTGATAATTTCCTGTTCGCTTAAATCTAATATGCTCATTATATGCTGGTTATTAGCTAATTACTTAGCGGTACATAAATCAATAATCAACCGGCCGAAAAAGATGAATAATTCACTCACATTCAACCAAAATCGGGTGCAAATTTAATAAATTATCTGCTTCACTTATTAAGTTTTATCCCTTATTTTAAGCTGAGGGATGTCTTGCTTGGGGCCGGAGAGCAGAAATGAGAGGTGCAATGAGCCACAGTTCTGTTTGTCCGCTCACAGAAGCTGCTTGTAAGACGGTAAGCGATGAAAAAGCGGTTTTCGGAGAAATAGCTTCTCCTTTTCCTGAAAGAATTTATACCTTTGTGCCGATAAGAAAGTTCTTGC
>JBHBVA010000192.1:0-2516 GCA_041793355.1 Bacteroidota bacterium
CTCCAGCCCCAAGTTGTACTGATTGGTTTGCTCCCATCGCAAATTGGGATTGGGCAGAGCGTGTACGGTGGAGATATTTTCGCCGTAATAAGTATCCATTCCGCCCTGCCGCAACAGCAGATTAGGAGTTTGTCCGGCTACCATATTTCCTGTTTTTCCGTATGATGTACGCAAGCGTAAATCATCCAACCAAGTAACCTTTTTCAGCAGTAAGTGTTTGAAGTTCAACATACCCGAAAGCGACCACACGGGCAAGAATTTTTCATTGCTACGGCTGCCAAACTTGTTTGAAGCATCAAAACGACCGTTGGCACTCACCGAAAACAAACTGCCGTGGCTGTACGACAAAATAGCATATCCGCTCAAGCGATGTAGTTTGTCCGCCGTGTGCGTAGGTTTGTTGGAAGCCAACCAACGGGCATACAACGGAAATTCCGCCGCCTCGTCGGCTGTCATATCCACATACTTCATTCCTCGCGATTTGTAGAACCCGCGTGTGTTTTCGGCATAAGCAGAGGTATTAGAGGTATTCAGCTCGTATCCTAACGACATGTTCACCGTCCGTAGTTTTTTTGCACCAAAGCTGTGGCGGAAGTTACCTTGCAATCGAACGGTAAAATACTCATTCACACTTGTTTTCATATTGTAAACTCCACCATAAGGCAAATCCGACCGTCCATATTCGCCGGGAATGGGAGCATCTTCCACTTCACCATTTTTCAGCTGGGCCACATAGTTTGTCCTTTCTCCAAACCACGTATGATTATCGCTCTGTGCCCGCTGATACGAAGTGGTCAGCGTTGCGTCCAACATATTTTTATAGCGATACACGAGGTCTAAGGCAGTCATCAAATTACTTGCATCGTAACTATTTTCGGAATTATCTATCTCATTCAGAATATTGTAGCGATACTTATATCTCTCGTTTTTATCGGTTCCCACTTTATATGCGTGCCGCTGATAGTAAAAAAGCGACCCATCCGCATGATGCGACGGCAAAGCTCTGGTAGTGTTGTAAGCATAACCCAAAGCATCTATTTCGCTGGGCAACTGCCTTTTCTTTTGCACGCTGGCATTCACCCTCAAGTTTGCCGAGAGAATATTGGCTACCTTCGTATTCAGGTTCATACTGGCTGTGTATCGGTCGTTTTTATGCGAACGCACCACACCATCTTCTTTGTTGTAGCCTATGGAGGCATAGTAGCGAGTAGCTTCTCCTCCTCCCGACAAGCTCACCGTGTGGTTGTGGCTCAATGTATTGCGGGTCAACAGCCCAAACCAATCGGTATTAGCCGTTTCATAAGTTTTCACTTCGTTCAAAAACTCATCATAGCTAATCATCCCCGTTGTGTAGCGATGATATGCCCCTTCGTAGCCCACCATTGTCATGTGTGCAGGAAAATCGTAGTGCAAATCCACCAAATCCTTTCCGAACTGTACCCGCTCCTGCGAGTTCATCAGATTGATGTTTTTGTCCGTGTAGCGAGGACGTGCCGTAAATTTCATTTGCGATGTATAACTAATTCGGGCGGGTCCTACTTCCCCCTTTTTGGTAGTAACCACAATCACACCATTGGCAGCACGTGTTCCGTATAAAGCAGTGGCAGCTGCGTCTTTTAGCACGTCCACACGTTCAATATCTTGGGGGTTTATACCCGAAATAGCATTACCGATATAGTTAATATAGTCAGGGTCGTTCAGTTGCTCGTTCGTTACGTCCACCGGGTCCGATAGCGGAATACCATCTAACACCCACAGCGGCTCGCGATTCCCTATCAGCGTAGAAGTTCCGCGAATACGCATACGTGCTGTAGCTCCTGCCTCTCCCGAGTTTTGCATAAACACCAAATCCGGCACACGCCCCTCCAATGCTTGTTCAATGGTAGTCATTCCGGGCATCAAAATATCATCCATTTTCAACGATGTGATGGCACTCGTTTTCTCGCGAATGCTCACATTGCCATAGCCCGTAACTATCACTTCATCAAGCTCTTTCAAATCCGTTTTCAAAACGAACTGATACGTTACCCGTCCTTTTACCAAGTTAAACTCTTGCTTCTGGGTACCGATATACGATGCGGCCAACCTATATTTGCTTCCAAAAACTGAGGGAGGCAAATAAAGGGTAAATTTCCCTTCGCTATCCGTCATTGTTTGCCAACTTCTCTGTCCGCCTATTACAAATACGGCAGCTCCTGCCAAAGGCTCTTTTTCACTGTCAAATACCGTCCCCGATACTTGTACTCTGGTTTCGGTGGCTGTTGTGGTGGTTTTGGTAGCTTGTGCGTGCACATCTGCATCCCAGCTTATCCATCCTCCCAGTAGCAACATCCACGCCAACCGCTGCAAATAGATTGGTTTCTTCATATTCGTACTTGTTACTTTCAACCAAGGTTAGAAATTATTTATTCGCCACAAATATACACTATTTTACAATAAACCAGCAAATAAACAAACAAAATTCAACCAATATAATTTACCACAAACATTTGCTTCAATATAACACAAATAAAATA
>JBHBVA010000193.1:0-3686 GCA_041793355.1 Bacteroidota bacterium
TGTGCCACATTGAGCGAACGCTCTTCAATGATAGTGGGCGAAACATATCCGCTGGTAATATCGATGTACTTATCCAACCCCAAACTATTGATGCCAAGATGCTTCGTGGCATATTTCTTAAAATCTTTTATATCCATATTTCCTTAACGTTCTATACTATAAATCAGTTGGTTATACACTTCTATCATAAAAAGTATCCAGAGGATTCTGCCAACCATTTCAACCAAACAAAGTTATAAATAAAAAGCAATACCAAACAATAGGCTTTGCAAGTTTTTTTTCGCACCAATTTGCAATGTTTTTTACTCGCAAAAAGAAGCAGCCCACTACCAGAGTGGACTGCTTTTATATTGTATCAACTACCCTTTCGGGCAGATAAATTACGCTTCTGCGGCTTCGCCTTCAAACAACTTGCGGAAGTCTTCTACCGACACTACCTTTTCCTCCACACCCAAAGCCTCTTTGAGTACTACCACCAGCTTGTTTTCCATTGCACGGTCCACCAAATTGCGAGCCGTATTTTGGTCTTTCAACATCTCTTGTGCGTAGTTTTCCACCATTTCGTCAGGCAAAGACATCATTCCGTATTGAGCAAACTGAGCACGAGCTGCCTGCTTAGCTATTTCGGTAACATCACCTTGTTCCAACTTCAAGTTATTGTCTTTCACCAACTTTTCTTTTATCAGATGGAAAGTCAAATCTTTCACCACCGCAGGATATTCCGCTTCGATAGCTTCGGCTGTTTTATCCTTACCTGTTACTTGCAACCAGCGTTTCAAGAAAGCATCGGGGAATTGCAAAGCACCTACCTTAGTTTCGAGCAAGGTGCGAGCATCCAATAAGAATTTATAGTCGCTATCGGGTGTAAATTGCTGGCTGATAAGCTCTTTTACTTTAGCACGAAAATCAGTTTCGTTACTCACCACGCCTTCGCCAAATACTCGCTTGAACAAATCCTCGTTCAATTCAGCCTCTTTATAACGAGTAACTTCGGTGATTTGGAAAGAAAATTCGGGAGCTATAGCACCCAATTCCTCTTTCTTAACGTGCAGGAAGGCTGCAATCTCGGCTTCATTGCCTTGATATGCCTTGCCGGGATTGAAAACGATGGTGTCGCCCACTTTCGCTCCTACAAATTTATCTTGCTCTTCTTTATCCTTGATGTAAGATGCCATCAACACCCCATTGTCTATGTGGATGCCACCAGCTTTAGGCTGTCCGTTTTCAAGCTCGGTTACCACACCTTTCAGCAAGTCCGTATCTTTTGCTTGCTCTTGCACGGTTTCGTACTTACCATAGTTTTGCTTGTAAGCATCTACCTGACGGTCAACTAATTCGTCGGTAACATCAATGGTATAGTAGGTTATTTTGTCGTTTTTGCTCACCGAGAAGTTTACTTCGGGAGCCAATGCCACATCGTAAACAAACTCAAAATCTCCCTCGCTCGCAAAGTCGATAGCCGGTTGCTTTTCCTCGTTGGGAAGCGGTTCGCCCAACACATTCAGTTTGTTATCTTGAATATGTTTGTAAAGAGCTTCGCCCACCAATTTGTTTACCTCGTCTGCCAAAATAGATTTGCCATACATCTTTTTCACCATACCCACAGGCACTGTTCCTTTGCGGAAACCAGGTACATTTGCTCTTTTACGAAAATCTTTCAACGACGCTTCGTATTTTTCTTGGTAGTCTGCTTTTGCCACCGACACCGTAAGCACGGCATTTACGCTATCCACATTGGATTGAGTTACGTTCATAGTTCTGACCGATTTTTTATTCTTTTTGTTGTTATAAATTCTATATTCCTCAGGCAACCGCATACAGGGTCGCCCACTTTAAGCACGCAAAAGTAGTTTTTATCCTGCAAATTTCAAAATACACACCTATTTTTTTACCACAAAGGAAAGAAAGGGAGAGAATCAACCACTTTGATTTCACCCGTGCAAGAAAGACTTCTTTTTCCCAAGTCTGCACTCTTTATTATGAGACACATTCAATCCATTAGAAAGCTTTTTTGCAAAGGCAAATATGGCAATGGCGAAATACATTATCCCAGTCAATAGAATTAGTTTCCGTTTTTCAATGCAACCACAATTCATTACCCACACCATCAACAAAAGTGTCCGGCACTATCTTTTTTTCCAATTTAGGAGGAAAGATTCCCCATTCCCAATCCCCCCAAAAATTACTTGCTCGTTTCATCTTTCGATAGTATCCTTTACTTAAATGAGGAATAACATCTATAGAAACCATTGTAGCAAGCTCACCAAGAACACACAAACAACCTGCTTTTGCAGAGAATTTGCAAAATAATTCTGTAACAAAGCACCAAAACTGAGGTTGAAAGGAGTACTCGGCAATATATTGACCGAAGTCGAATATTGAAAACAACGCAGTGGGAGCTGTTATGCAACAACTTGATTACGATGATGCTGGAATTGGAAAACAAAAAATCCGTCTTTGTTGAAGACGGATGAAACTAACAGGTTTTTCACCAAAGTGCGCACGACGAGACTTGAACTCACACGAACTTGCGTTCACTACCCCCTCAAAGTAGCGTGTCTACCAATTCCACCACGTGCGCAAAATGTATTTGTAAACGAAAAATGCGACCACTGTCGCATTTGAGCGAAAAACGGGACTCGAACCCGCGACCCCGACCTTGGCAAGGTCGTGCTCTACCAACTGAGCTATTTTCGCAGATGCTTTATCGGATAACTTCACTCTCTTGCAAAGCCTTTATTTCCGTTTTGCGAGTGCAAAGGTAGAACATATTTCCGGATTACACAAATTTTTCAAACACTTTTTTCCACAAAAAAAGGAGGGCTCTTACCCTCCTTTACGTAATATCCGTAATACTAATTAGTTACACGATAGCGGTCGCCTGTTTCTTTTACCACTCGGCGATAAAATTCAGGTGAATAGCCTGAACGGATAGGCGAACTTGGGCTTCCGTGTTCGTTACGTTCAAAGTTACCATCCTTTTCTTTTCGCACAATTCCATCCATATATTTAATGGTGAGAAACTCGCCCAGTTTTTTCCACTCGGCAAAAGCCGTTTGGGCAGCCTTTCCGGAATAGTTTGTGAGATAAGCCACCGCTTTTACCGGAGAAACACGTGCCATTTCCAGAGCCTTTTTATCCACTTGCGATTGCTCGGCTATAAACTTGGCTTCCAATCTGTCTTGTACCTTTTTCAGGTCGGCGTGCATCGGAGCATAACGGTTATACACCATATTCGACACCCAGTTGTGTATCCAAAACGATGATGTCCACGAGAAATTGTAAAGGTCGCCATTGCCTACTCGGAAACATTGCGGTATGGCGGTAATACTCATATACATAGGCACATACACTGTTTGGGCTGCGTCATCTACACCAAACCATAGCACACCGCCCACAGGTTTTGGCATCCACGAACGCATTTGGGCAACGAAACTAAATGCCGTTTGTTGGGTAGCGATGGGACGCTCGTTGCAATATTCCACCGAATCCACCTTCCACGTCAATGGGGCCCAACGGTAAGGCGACTGGTAAGCCCCTGCCCCTACATCATTCCGCCAATCTAAGGCCGTACCCTCGTAGTGGTCACGCATCATTGCTTGCACATCTTGCAGGCTAAGTTTACGGTCGGGCTTGATATACAAAGGCATAGGTGTATATTCTTTACCTTGTGCATAGCTCTGAAA
>JBHBVA010000194.1:0-4676 GCA_041793355.1 Bacteroidota bacterium
ATCGTGGAGGATGGTACTTTGGAGGATGACCAAAACCGCAGAGATTTCACTATCAATGCTTTGGCTGTTTGCCTTAACAAGGGTCGCTTTGGCGAATTGCTCGACCCCTTTGGTGGGTTGGCAGATATGGAAAGCTTGATTATCCGCACCCCTTGTGACCCCGATGTAACTTTTAGCGACGACCCCCTGCGGATGATGAGAGCCATCCGATTTGCATCGCAGTTGGGGTTCGATATTTATCCCGAAACGTTCGATGCTATTTGCCGGAACAAAGACCGGATAGACATTATAACAAAAGAGCGGATTGCAGACGAACTGAATAAAATAATACTTTCGCCCAAACCATCGGTGGGCTTTCGACTCTTGGACGTTACGGGACTGCTATCTATCATTTTTCCCGAATTTGTAGCCCTGAAAGGGGTAGATATGGTGCGTGGCATCAGTCATAAGGACAACTTCGACCATACGCTGATAGTGCTGGATAACATCTCGCAAAAAACTGATAACCTGTGGCTTAGATGGTCGGCTATACTACACGACATAGCAAAGCCTGCCACCAAACGTTTTGACGACCGATTGGGCTGGACGTTTCATAATCACAACTTTGTGGGCGAAAAAATGGTGCCTCGCATTTTTAAGCGGATGAAGTTGCCATTGAACGAAAAGATGAAGTACGTTCAAAAAATGGTAGGGTTGCATATGCGACCGGTTACGTTGGTGGAAGAAACGATAACAGACTCTGCCGTAAGACGTTTGCTGTTTGAAGCCGGCGATGATATTGAGGATTTGATGACGCTTTGCCGGGCAGATATTTCGTCGAAAAACAAAGAGAAAGTACGTCGGTATTTGCAGAACTTTGACCTCGTGCAGCGAAAGTTGCGTGAGATAGAAGAAAAAGACCACGTTCGCAACTTTCAGCCACCCATTGATGGGGCAGAAATTATGCGGATGTTTAATTTGCCACCCGGCCCTAACGTGGGCAGGCTCAAAAACTTTTTGAAAGATGCTGTTTTAGACGGAGTTATACCTAACGAATATGAAGCTGCACGAGAATATGTGCTTCGCAAGGCGGAAGAAATTGGCTTGCAGTACGTAGGCGGATAACAACCGATACCGATAAAAAAACGGCAGAATAGATTTACGAGAGTTTTAATTTCTATTCTGCCGTTTTCTTGTTTATTCCAATGCCGGTTGTGGTTCCTCGTCAAACACGTCGTCAATACCACCTGTTTCGTCGCCCACGTCAGAATATCCGCTTCCGCCGCAAGGGGTAATACCCGGAATTTCGGCAAATTGCGTGTGTTGCGAGTAGCCTAATTTGGGGTTTCGGAACACTTTTTTCAAAAACAGCCCGGCAACAGGCAGAGCCATAGATGCTCCTTGCCCGTAGCTCATATTATCGAATCGGATAGTGCGTTCATCGCCACCTACCCAAGCACCCATTACCAGTTCGGGGGAGAAGCACATAAACCAACCGTCCGAGTTTTCTTGTGTAGTACCGGTTTTTCCGCCCAAAGGGGCAAAGATGCCGTAATTGCGACGAATGCGTCCTCCTGTACCTCCGTCCACCACACTGCGGAGCATATCCAACATTTTCACATAAGTGCTTTCGCTAAATACCTCTTGTGTTTGAGGTGCAAATTCGGCAACAACGTTGCCAAAACTATCCTCAATGCGGGTAACATACACGGGAGCCGTGCGGATGCCTTTGTTTACAAAGGCTGTGTAGGCTCCAACCATTTCGCCCAACGAAATTTCGCAAGGACCTAAAGCTAAAGACACTACGGGGTCGATGTGTCCGGTGATTCCGAACGAACGGAGCAAATTTACAAAAGCATGCGGTGTAAATTGTTTCATCAGATAAGCAGTAACCCAGTTGGAGGAGTTTTGAAGCCCCCACTTGATGCTCACCTCCTCGCCTGTGCGGGCGGAACCTGCATTGCGGGGAGTCCACGCTTGTCCACCTTCTGTGATAAGGGTTTGTGGCACGTGAAGCATTGTATTGCAAGGTGTCATCCCTTCTTCCATTGCCAAGGCATACAAATAGGGCTTTACGGTAGAGCCTATTTGCCTGCGTCCTTGATTCACCATATCGTACTGGAAGTATTTGAAATTGATGCCTCCCACATAGGCTTTCACCTGCCCATTTCGGGGATTCATTGCCATAAATCCCGAACGTAAGAATGTTTTATGGTAGCGGATTGAGTCCATCGGGGTCATTATTGTATCCCGTTCGCCTTTCCACGAAAACACTTTCATCTCCACCTTAGTGTTGAATGCTTTGCGTATCTCCTCGTCGGTGGCTCCGGCCTTTTTCATTCCGCGATAGCGGTCGGTATTCTTCATAGCCCTTTCCAAATATACTTTCACTTGTGTGGCATATTTGGCTGCGTAGGGCGAATAGCTGTGTCCACGCTTTTGACGTGTAAAGATGGGCTGCAGGTAGTTCCCGATATGCTCTTTTACTGCCTCTTCGGCATATTTTTGCATATTGGCATCTATGGTGGTGTATATTTTTAATCCGTCGGTGTATAAGTTGTAATATTCGCCGTCGGCTTTTTTGTTTTTATTGCACCAGCCATACAGAGGGTTTGTTTCCCACTCTACCGAGTCGCGACTGAACTGCTCCATCTGCCACGACGCATAATCGGCTCGGTCGGGCTTGTTTGCTGTCATTACCCTGCGTAAATATTCTCTGAAATAGGGTGCCAACCCCTCTTTGTGGTCTATTGCCTTAAAATGCGTGATGAGCGGAAGCTGTTTTAACGAGTCCACTTCGCCGGCGGTGAGGTAACCGGCTTTTTGCATTTGTTCAAACACCACATTGCGACGCCCTTCGGTTCGTTCCTTTCTGCGAATGGGGTTGTAATACGACGGGTTTTTACACATTCCCACTAAGGTTGCGGCCTCTTGTATAGTCAAATCTTTGGGCAACTTGTTGAAATATACTTTGGCGGCCGAGCGGATACCTACCGCATTGTACACGAAGTCTAACTTATTGAGGTACAAACTTATGATTTCCTCTTTAGTGTAATATCTTTCCAGCTTGATGGCAATTACCCACTCGATGGGTTTTTGCAATATCCGCTTGAACTTGTTGCCGGCAGCCGGCGAATAAAGCTGCTTTGCCAGCTGCTGTGTGATGGTGCTTCCGCCACCGCCACTTTCTTGTTGCAGTAGTCCGGTTTTCACAATAGCCCGTCCTAATGCGATAACATCTATGCCCGAATGTTCGTAGAAGCGTTTATCTTCGGTAGCCACTAAAGCTTTTACCAAGAAAGGCGAGAGTTCGCTGTAATCTACGTGTATGCGATTGTCGCGACTGTGGGAGTAGGTTCCCAGCGATACATTGTCTGCCGAATAAATCTGTGAGGCATATTTATCGATTGGGTTTTCCAAGTCCTCTATATCAGGCATATAGCCTATTATGCCGAACCATATCAATGTAAAAAACACAACATTGAAAAGTACGATGCCGGCAAATATTTTCCACATCCACTTTACTATTGTGTGTTTTTTGTTTGCACCGGTAGGAGCCGTTTTTTTCTTCATTTCTGCTCGTTTTATCTCATTTCTCAAAATTTGGCACTCCAAGCCAAATGTCGGTACAAAAGTAGAAAAAAGCATTGAAATGCAGAAGTTCGTAACTGCGAAAAAAGTAGAACAGATGGCAATACACCGAAAAGTTTTCCGTATATTTGGGCAAAAATTTCAGAACAGTTATTTACCTCAATTAAAAAAAACAGAGATACTATGCGTACCGATATAGAAATTGCTCGCAGTGTGCAGAAAGCACCCATCACGAACATCGCCGCTCAGATAGGCATTACTGACGAATGTTTGCACAACTACGGAAAGTTTATTGCGAAAGTACCTGTAAATCTGATAGATGAACAGCGTGTAAAACAGTCGAATTTGATACTTGTTACAGCCATCACGCCCACCAAAGCAGGTATCGGTAAAACAACCGTATCGGTAGGTTTGGCTTTAGGACTCAACAAGATAGGTAAGCAAGCCGTGCCGGCATTGCGAGAGCCTTCTTTGGGACCTTGCTTCGGAATGAAAGGGGGGGCAGCAGGTGGTGGCTACGCACAAGTGTTGCCGATGGAGGACATCAATCTGCATTTTACGGGCGATTTTCATGCTATTACATCAGCACACAACACACTTACGGCTCTGTTGGACAACTATTTGTATCAGAATAGAGGAACGGAAAAAGGATTGAAGCAAGTGCTGTGGAAGCGGGTGTTAGACGTAAACGACCGCAATTTGCGGAGTATTGTTACGGGGCTTAACGGCACGGCAAACGGAATCCCGTCCGAATCGGGCTTTGATATTACTCCTGCGTCCGAGTTGATGGCAATACTTTGTTTATCAACAGATTTGAACGATTTGCAACGCCGTATCGAAAACATATTGCTGGGCTACACTTACGAGGACAAGCCTTTTACAGTGAGGGATTTAGGTGTGGCAGGAGCATTAACCGTGTTACTCAAAGATGCTATTCACCCCAACCTGGTGCAAACCACCGAAAACACACCGGCCTTTATACACGGAGGACCTTTTGCAAATATTGCACACGGATGCAACTCGCTGATTGCTACCAAGATGGCAATGTCGCACGCACCATACGTGGTTACTGAAGCGGGATTTGGAGCTGACTTGGGTGCTGAAAA